>JANOZQ010000166.1:0-2487 GCA_031429555.1 Sphingomonas sp.
TGAACGGGACGGGTGCTGGCAAGTGCCCGGCCTTCAAGCTTTCGCCTGTTCGACGACCCGCAGCTGCAATTCGCGTAGCTGCTTCGGCGTGACCGGCGCGGGCGCGTTCATCATCAGGTCTTCGGCCTTTTGATTCATCGGAAAGACGATGACTTCGCGGATGTTCGGCTCGTCGGCCAGCAGCATCACGATGCGGTCGATGCCAGGGGCCGAGCCCCCATGCGGCGGCGCGCCCAGCTTGAACGCGCCAATCATGCCCGCGAAATTCGTGTCGACCTGTTCCTGCGTATAGCCCGCGATCTCGAACGCCTTGTACATGATGTCGGGCCGATGGTTGCGGATTGCGCCCGATGACAGCTCGATGCCGTTGCAGACGATGTCATACTGATAGGCAAGGATATCGAGCGGGTTCATGTTTTCGAGCGCGTCCATCTCGCCCTGCGGCATCGAGAAGGGATTGTGGCTGAAATCGATCTTTTTGGCGTCCTCGTCATATTCGAACATCGGAAAATCGACGATCCAGCAGAATTCGAAACGGTTCTTGTCGATCAGGTCGAGCTCAGTGCCGATGCGGGTGCGCGCTGCCCCTGCGAGTTTGGCCGCAGTTGCTTCGGGTCCAGCGGCGAAGAAAATACCGTCATCGGGACCGAGGCCGAGCGTGGCAACCAGTTTGCGCGTCGCTTCATCGCCGTGGTTCTTGGCGATCGGACCGCCGAGTTCGCCGCCCTTTTGCGTGATATGGCCAAGGCCAGCATAGCCTTCGGATTGCGCCCAAGCGTTCATATCATCGAAGAATTTCCGGCTTTTTTCTGCGGTTCCCGGCGCAGGAATGGCGCGGACGACGTCGCCCGCCACGACCATCGATGCGAAGCGGCCGAAGCCCGAACCTTTGAAATGATCCGAAACGTCCGTGATGATGATCGGATTGCGGAGATCGGGTTTGTCCGACCCGTATTTCAGCATCGATTCGCGGTAAGGGATGCGCGGAAACGGCGCGGCGCTGACGCTGCGTCCATTTGCAAACTCTTCGAACACGCCGTGAAGAACCGGTTCAATCGCTGCAAAAACATCGTCCTGCGTCACAAAACTCATTTCAAAATCGAGCTGATAGAATTCACCCGGCGAGCGGTCCGCCCGCGCATCTTCGTCGCGGAAGCACGGCGCAATCTGGAAATAGCGGTCGAAGCCCGCAACCATCAGCAGCTGTTTGAACATCTGCGGTGCCTGCGGCAGCGCGTAGAATTTACCGGGATGGACGCGGCTGGGCACGAGATAATCGCGCGCGCCTTCTGGCGACGACGCGGTCAGGATCGGCGTCTGAAACTCAGTGAAACCCTGCCCGATCATGCGGCTCCGGATTGATGAAATCACATTCGAGCGCAGCACGATGTTCGCGTGCAGCCGCTCGCGCCGCAGATCGAGATAGCGGTATTTCAGCCGGATTTCCTCGGGGTATTCCGCATCGCCGAAAACCGGCATCGGCAGTTCCGCCGCCGCCGACTGCACAACGACTTCAGATGCACGGACTTCGATCTCGCCCGTCGGCAAACCGGCGTTCACAGTCTCGGAGGACCGCGCAACGACCACACCTGTCACGGTCACAACCGATTCAGCCCGCAACCGGTCCAGCACGCCATGCGCCGGGCTGTCGGTATCAGTCACAATCTGCGTGATGCCATAATGATCGCGCAGATCGACGAACAGGAGATTGCCGTGATCGCGCTTGCGGTGAATCCAGCCCGACAGGCGGACAGTTTCGCCGACATGGGCCGCGCGCAGCTCGGCGCATTTATGCGAACGATAAGCATGTTGTGTCATGCGCAGGGCTAACACAGGCGCAAGCGTCAATTGTCAAGGCGCACAGGCACGCTATGGGTGGCTTATGAAGATTCATCCGTTGATTAGTGACAGTGCGACCCTCGCCGATTTTTGCAAGCGTATGGCCAAGTCCAGTTTCGTTGCCATCGATACCGAATTCATGCGTGAGAACACGTTCTGGCCGGAGCTGTGCTTGATCCAAGTTGCCGACGAGCATGAAGCCGCCGCAATCGATCCGATGGCCAGCGGTATCGACCTGAAACCACTGCTCGACCTGATGACCGAGAATCAGGACGTCCTGAAGGTTTTCCACGCAGGCGGGCAGGACATCGAGATCGTCCATAATCTGACCGGTAAAACCCCGCACCCGCTGTTCGATACTCAGATTGCGGCAATGGCGCTCGGACAAGGCGAGCAGGTCGGTTATTCGAACCTTGTCGATCAGTGGCTCGGCATATCGCTCGACAAGGGTGCGCGATTTACCGACTGGGCGCGGCGGCCGCTTGATGATCGCCAGATCGATTACGCCATCGGTGATGTGACGCATTTGGCCAGGATTTTCCCGATGATGCTCGACAAGCTGATCAAAACGGGACGCGGCGGCTGGCTTGATCAGGAAATGGAGCGGCTTGCCGATCCTTCCAATTATGTCACCGAGCTTGAAGATGC
>JANOZQ010000167.1:0-1701 GCA_031429555.1 Sphingomonas sp.
CGCGCCGCGCTTCATCCTGCCCTTCCTTGCTGCATTTGCGCTCACGGCCCCGGCGGTTGCGCAGCGCAAAACGTCGGTTGTGGTCACAAAATCGCCGGTCGCGGTGCCTGTGCCTTGGCTTTATCGCGGCAGCGACATTCCACAGGACAAGGAATGGACGTTCGGCGAGCTGGCCAATGGTGTGCGTTATGCCGTTCGCCGCAATGCCGTGCCCTCGCGACAGGTCTCGATTCGCGTTGCTATCGATGCCGGATCGCTGATGGAAACCCCAAGTGAAAAAGGCTTTGCCCATTTCAACGAGCACCTTAGTTTTCGCGGATCGAAATTTGTCGCTGACGAGGAAGCCAAGCGCGTGTGGCAGCGGCTCGGCGCGACGTTCGGGTCGGACACCAATGCGCTGACCAGCCCGACGCAGACCATTTACAAGCTCGATTTGCCCAGCGCGACGCCCGAGGGACTCGAGGAAAGTGTAAAAATCCTGTCAGGTATGATGACGGGCGCATTCCTGATCCCCGCCGCTGTCGATACCGAACGGCGCACGGTGCTCGCTGAACTGCGCGAAGGGTTGAGTCCGCAGCAGCGGATCGGCGACGCCGTTGCCCAAGCCTTTTTTGCGGGGCAGGGTTTGGGCATGGGATCGCCCATCGGGACGCCCGAAACGCTGAACGCCGCCACAGCGGCATCGCTGCGCGCCTTCCGCGACCGCTGGTATCGCCCCGACCAGACGATTATCGCCATCGCCGGTGACACCGATCCCAAGATTCTCGAGGGCCTGATCAAGCAATATTTCAGCGACTGGAAAGCCGTTGGTCCGCCGCCCAAAGCCGACTTCGGCAAGCCCGACCCGGCCGCGCCGCGCGCCAAGGTGATCGTCGAGCCCGGCCAGCCAGTGATGGTCAATCTCGCTGTCCTGCGGCCGTGGGTCCAGAAGAACGATACCGTTGAATATAACCGTGGCAAGCTTATCGACAGCTTGGCGTTGCGCATTGTCAACCGCCGCCTCGAACGCGCCGCGCGGCTCGGAGGTTCGTTCCTTCAGGCTTCGATCGATCAGGACGATGTGTCGCGCTCGGTCGATGGCACCTTTATTCAGGTCGTGCCGCTGGGCACTGACTGGAAAGCCGCTGTGCGCGATGTCCGCACCGCGATTGCCGACGCCATGACGAATCCGTCGAGCCAAGACGAGATCGACCGCGAAGCCGCCGAGTTTGCCGCCTCGCTGCAAAACGAAGTCGATACTGCACCAACGCAGCAAAGCGGCGAATTGGCCGACATGATTACCGAGGCCGTCAATATCCGCGAAACTGTTGCCAGCCCCGAAGTCGCGCGTGACGTGTTTTCAGTGATGAAGGATCGCCTGACACCCGCCGCGATCATTGCCTCGACACGGCGGCTGCTCGACGGGACGCCGATGCGCGCCGTGCTGACGGTGCCGACGGCAGACCCCAAAGCCGAGGCTGATCTGCTTGCGGCGCTGACCGCGGACGTCAAACCCGGCACGGCTTCCGTTTCTCAAGTGCCAGTCAACTTTAATCGTGTGCCTACGCTGGGGCCGCCGGGGCGGATTACCGGACGCCGGACAATGAATGGCCTGCCTGTCACTTACATCACGATGGCAAACGGCGTGAATCTGATCCTGTTTCGCCAGCCGGAGCAAGTCGGCAAGGTCTTTGTGAGTGTCCGGTTCGGCAATGGATACCG
>JANOZQ010000168.1:0-3279 GCA_031429555.1 Sphingomonas sp.
GCATCTCGTGACGTCGAAATGCATTCGGCCCTCATGAGACCCCAGCCTTCGCTGGGGTGACGCTCTTGGAGCGAAAATGACGACAACGACATTGCCCGTGCAGTCCCTCCCCGCCGACTGGCGCGACTTTTTCGCGCTGACCAAGCCGCGCGTGATGCGGTCAGTGGTATTCACGGCAATTTGCGGAATGCTCGCCGCGCCGGTCGCGCTGCCGCCTGCACTCGGCTTTGCTGCCATCCTCGCCATTGCGCTCGCGGCGGGGTCGGCGGGCGCGCTGAACCAATGGTATGAGGCCGACATCGACGCGCTGATGAAGCGCACCGCGAACCGGCCGTTGCCCGCCGGTCGCATAGACGCGCAGACGGCGCTGCATTTTGGGGTCGGACTCGGTGTGTTTTCGGTCGCGCTGATGTATCTGGCCGCGAATATGTTTGCGGCCGCGCTGCTGGTCGTTTCGATCCTTTTCTATGTGCTGGTCTATACTGTTGGGCTGAAACGCCGGACGCCGCAGAATATCGTGATCGGTGGTGCGGCAGGCGCGTTTCCACCACTGATCGGCTGGGTTGCGGCGACCGGCGATGTCTCGCTGCTCCCGATTTTGATGTTTGCCATCATTTTCCTGTGGACGCCGCCGCACAGCTGGGCGCTCGCGCTGCTGATCCGTGACGATTATGCCAAAGGCGGTGTACCGATGCTGCCGGTGGTTGCGGGCGGGCGAGCGACGCGGGTGCAGATGCTGGGCTATGCTGTGCTGATGGCTGGGACTGCCGTCGCACCTTGGGCACTGGACTTGGCCGGAACGCTTTACGGTGTGATTGCCGCCGTTAGTTCTGCAATCTTCGTCGCGCTCACCGCCAGGTGCCTGATCGTCGACGCGCCGACGCCCGCCACCATGAAGCCCGAACGGATGCTGTTCATTTATTCGATCGGCTATGTTTTACTGATCTTTGCCGCGCTCGCGCTTGACTGGAACCTCGCATGATCCCCGACGATGAATTTACCCGCCGCCGCAAGTCACGCTCGGTCGTGACCGCCGTGCTGCTCGTCGGGATGGTTATCCTGTTTTATTTCATCACGATTGCCAAGATCAGCGGATGACGACGCTAACACTCGACCGTAACCGGCGGACGGCCCTGATCGCGATTATTGCGGCGTGCGCGATGCTTGGCCTCGGTTACGCCAGCGTCCCGCTCTATCGCCTGTTCTGCAATGTCACCGGTTATGGCGGGACGACAATGCGTGCGAGCCAAGCCGCCGGGGCTGTTGCCGGCAAGACGATGCTGGTCCGTTTCGATGCCAACCATTCATCGTCGCTGCCTTGGGCTTTCAAGGCCGAAGCGACGACCCAGACTGTCACCATCGGCGCGCGCAATATCGCTTTTTTCACGGCGACCAACCTGAGCGACAAGCCCGTGACCGGCACTGCAACTTACAACGTAACGCCCACCCAATCGGGGGCACATTTCGCGAAAATCCAGTGCTTCTGTTTCAATAAACAGACACTCGCGCCCGGCCAGACGATGCGAATGCCGGTCATATTCTTCGTCCAGCCCGCAATTCTTGACGATCCACTGGCAAAAGACGTGAAAGCGATCACGCTGTCCTATACGTTCTATCCCGTAGACGAGGCCGCAAAGCCGAGTTAATCGACCATAAACGACAAGACCCGAGGAACCACCCGATGTCCGGTGCCAAGAACCACGAATATCACATACTGCCGCCCGATCCGTGGCCGATCATCGGCGCGTTCTCGGCGCTCGGCATGGCAGCGGGCGCGATCATGTGGATGCACAAGGCACCGTTTGGGGGCTATGTTTTTTTTGCAGGCCTCGCGGCAGTGCTTTATACCATGTTTGCCTGGTGGTCGAACGTGATCCGCGAAGCCAATGCGGGCGATCATACGCCGGTGGTGTCTCTGCACCTACGCTATGGCATGATCCTGTTCATTGCATCCGAAGTCATGTTTTTCGTCGGCTGGTTCTGGGCATGGTTCGACTTCTCGTTGTTCCCCGTGGCGATGTCGGTCTCAGAAGGGGCCGTGACGCTGGGGGAAACGGCTGCGACATGGCCGCCCAAGGGCATCGAAGTCATCGATCCGTTCCACTTTCCGCTGCTCAACACATTAATCCTGCTGTGTTCGGGCACGACAGTGACATGGGCGCATCACGAACTGATCCACGGCAACCGCCAGGGTCTCAAGAACGGTCTGTGGGCAACAGTCATCCTCGGCATTTTGTTTACCAGCATTCAGGCGTATGAATATGTCCATGCGCCGTTCGGCTTTGCCGGTACAAACTATGGCGCGGCGTTTTTCATGGCGACGGGGTTCCACGGCTTCCACGTTCTGGTTGGCACGATCTTCCTCGCTGTCTGCCTGAAGCGTGCCTACAACGGCGATTTCACGCCCCGCCAGCACTTCGGATTCGAAGCTGCCGCTTGGTACTGGCATTTCGTCGATGTTGTGTGGCTGTTCCTGTTTGTTGCCATCTATGTGTGGGGCGGCTGGGGCGCACCGTTACACGGCGGCTAAGTGATTTCAGCCGCACTTAAGGGTGCATGCCCGAAGTGCGGCGCAACCACGCTCTTTGACGGCCTGATCAGTTTCGCACCGACGTGCCGTATGTGCGGTCTTGATTTCGCGCAGTTTAATGTTGGCGACGGACCGGCTGCCTTTTTGACACTGATCGTGGGCGCGCTTGTGGTGATTGGCGCGGTCAGTTTGCAATTGAGTGCGGGGCCGCCGTTCTGGGTTCATATCCTGATCTGGCCAGCGGTTACGCTTGGTCTCGTGATCGGTGGCTTACGTGTTGGCAAGGCCGCGCTGCTCCAGTCGGAATATCGCAAATGAAGCGCCTGCCGATCATTCCGACCACGCTGGTCCTGATTGCCGTCGCCGCCATGATTGCGCTCGGGGTGTGGCAGTTGCAACGTCGCGTCGAGAAAGAAGCACTGATCGCGCGTTACGAGGCGAACCGCGACCTGCCGCCGATGGCCTATCCCGCGCAAGTGCCGGTCGCCAACGAGGCAATGTTCCGCAAAAGCCGCGTCACTTGCCTGCGCGTGACCGGCTGGCGCGTTACGGGGGGCGCGACGCCGACCGGACAGGGCGGATACCGCCACATTGCCGAATGCGCGACGGGGGCCGAAGGGCCGGGCGCGCTGGTCGATATGGGTGTTGCGGCAAACCCGGCGTTCAAGCCCGACTGGCGCGGCGGCACGGTGGACGGCCTGATCACGACCGAACCCAATCAGGCGAGTATATTGGGTAAAGCCTTCGGA
>JANOZQ010000169.1:0-1878 GCA_031429555.1 Sphingomonas sp.
CTGTCGCAGAAAAGCACGCATGGCCGAGCGAGGGCGACGGGTGATATGGCGAAGCGTCAGCACAGCTTGCCGTAACGCACAGTTACCGCACCGTGAAGCGAATCCGGTCGATCACGCGCCCGCCCGGATCGAGCAGCGCCAGTTGGTGCACCCCCGGCCCCGCCAAAACCTGTGGTCGCGCATGGGCATCGCCCAGATCAGTGCGATCCAACACCAGCCGGTGTCCCGCAACCGCACCCGTCACCGCGACTCCCATCCTCTGACGGTCCATCGGAATGTCTGGATCAAGCGCAAAGACGCTGCCCGACACGGGATTGGTAATCCGCGGGCGGCGCGCGGTAGCGGGCGCAAAGACTTGAGCGGTTTGCCCCGTGCCCGTTAGGAACCAGTCACTGCGCGGTGGCTCGACATTGCCCGCGAAAGTTACCCGCTTCGCCTCGATTCCTGTCGGACGCGGCGGCGCTTTGCCGGGGGCATCGCGGTGCAGCGCCATCATGACATCGCGCCACACGGGAGCCGCACCGCTGGTGCCCGACACCGCTTTCATCGAATCGCCCTCAAGGTTTCCGACCCAGACCGCCACGGTGTAACGGTCGGTAAAGCCCACGCACCAATTGTCGCGCATCGCTTTCGATGTGCCCGTTTTAACGGCGGCCCAGAATGGCAGGCGTAGCGCTGAGTCAACGCCAAATGTTCCTGCGCGTGCCGACGGATCGGCCATGATGTCGCTGACAATCCATGCCGCTTGGGGACTGAGAATAGCGCGTGGCGGCAAAGCAGGATCATCCGAACGCAGGCGCACCGCTGCAAACCGTCCGCCATTGGCAAGGCTGCGATAGGCGTTGGCCTGTTCGAGCAACGTTACTTCCGCCGATCCCAGCGCGAGCGAAAAGCCATAATATTGCCCGTCCTCGGTCAGCCCTTTGTAGCCTGTGTCCCACAGCCGATCGCGAAAGCTCTCGACACCGCCGACCAGCAATGTCCGCACCGCAGGGACGTTCAATGATCCCGCCAAGGCCGAACGCACCGACACCGGCCCCTTGAAACTGCGGTCATAATTCTGCGGCACATACAGCCCCGATGCGGTGTCCAACTGCACCGGCGAATCATCGAGGATCGACGCGGCGGTCATCCAGCCCTTTTCGATCACCTGTGCATAGAGAAACGGCTTCAGCGTCGATCCCGCCTGACGATAGGCATTGGCCCCATCGACCGCCGCCGCCGTCGAACCGCCACCCACACCCCCGACATAAGCAAGCACATCGCCCGTCGCATTATCGAGCACGACGACAGCCCCATCGCGCGCCCGCGCTGCGCCGAGCCCTTGCAATTGTCGCTTTAAGGCGGTCACAGCCACCGCCTGTACCTGAGCATCGATGGTGGTCGTGACCCGCATTCCCGGCTTGTCGAGCAACCGTATGGCGAGATGTGGGGCAAGGCCGGGGTCAAGCGCCCGCGCGCGTTCTGTTGAAAGCGCGGTTGCAGTCGCTTGGCCAAGCGAGCCGCATTCCACCTGTCCCAGCCGACACGCCCGCGCCGAAACCTCGCCAACGTTCGCTCGCGGATCGGGAAGGAGTGCTGCGATAATCAGCGCATCCTGTTTGCCCAGAGCGGCCGGCGCCTTGCCAAACAGCGCCAGTGACGCCGCGCCAATTCCCTGCGCCTCGCCACGGAATCCCGCGAGATTCAGATAGGCTTCAAGAATCTGATCCTTCGACCAATTCGCTTCCAATGCTGCCCCTGCCCGCATCTGCCGCACCTTGTCGCGCCAAGTCCGCTTCCCCGGCGTTGCCAAATCAGGCGAAAGGAACGCCGCAACCTGCATCGAAATCGTCGAAGCCCCGCGAGACTTTGCCCCGCCAAAGCGCGACCGGACCG
>JANOZQ010000170.1:0-1715 GCA_031429555.1 Sphingomonas sp.
ACGCGGTTGCCCTTTGTCGTCCAGCGCGTGACATAATCGTCGAGTTCCGACAGGCCGGGGCCTACAACAACGACATCCTTGGTTGCGCCGACAATGTTCAGCCCGTCCATGTTGACGCCGCCGACGGTCTGGCTGAGCGGATAGATGGGGTTCTCGGCATAATATTTCGAGCCGAGCAGTCCCGATTCCTCGGCAGTCACGGCAAGGAAAACCTGGCTCCGTGCCGCGCGGCCCGCTTTCCCGTGCATTTCGGCGAGCGCGATCAGGCCTGCCGTCCCGCTGGCGTTATCGACGGCGCCATTGCAGATTCCGTCGCCCTTGACCGGCAGGCAGCGACCGAGATGGTCCCAGTGCGCGGAATAGAGCACATAGTCCTTGGGGCGCTGGTATCCGGGCAGGATGCCGATGACATTCTTCGACATTTGCCGCCGGATTTTATTGTCCATGCCCAGCGTTACCGTCATGCCCAGCGGCACGGCGGCAAAACCCTTTGCCTTGGCAGCGGCATTGAGCAGCGTGAAATCCTGACCCCCGGCGGCAAACACCCGTTTGGCGGCATCCATCGTCATCCAGCCCATCGCGGCGCTGTCGCTCATGTGATTGTCCGCCGCATCGAGGCCAAGACGCGGCTTCGCCCAAGAAGATACAACAACGTCCCAGCCATAAGCCGCCGGTTCGGTCTCATGGACAATGATCGCCGCTGCCGCGCCCTGCCGCGCCGCTTCTTCGTATTTATACGTCCAGCGCCCGTAATAGGTCATGGCGCGCCCGCCGAATGTGCCGGTCAGCGTCGGTGTCTGATAATCGGGATCGTTGATCAGGATAATGACGGTTTTCCCCTTCACGTCGACGCCCGCATAATCGTTCCACCCCAGCTGAGGCGCGTTTATGCCGTAACCGACGAACACGACTTCGCTGTTTTTCAAGTCGATACGCGGCACGACGCGGCTGGTGCCGATGACCATATCTGTTTTGTAAGCGAGCGTGACAGGCGCTTTGCCATCGACCGTGAATGTCATTGGCGTCGGGTCGGCGCTGATCTCGACCATCGGCACGTCCTGCGTCCATTTGCCGGCATTGCCAGGTTTCAGGCCGGCCTTGGTCATGCGCGCGACAATGTATGCAATCGTTTTTGCTTCCTCGGGACTCGTGGGCGCACGACCGGCATAGGCGTCCGACGACAGCGTGCGCGTCACGTCTTTCAGCGTCGAGACGGGAACGGCGGGCACGGGTTTCGCAAAGGCGGGCGCAGCAAGCGACGTCGTGGCAACAAGCGCAATCAGAAATTTGGCGGACACGGGCAATCTCCAAGAAGGGATGCCCGTGTCTCGCAAAGCTATGTCAGCGGCGCAAGGCCACCAACCAAATTAACGTGAGTAAAACTCGACGACCAAATTGGGTTCCATCTTCACCGGATAGGGCACTTCGTCGAGCGTCGGCACCCGCGTGAAGGTTGCCTTGGCGGTGCCGTCGATGCCGATATATTCGGGGATATCGCGTTCGGGGAGCGACTGCGCTTCCATGACCAGCGCCATTTCCTGCGCCTTGTTGCCCAGCGAGATTTCGTCACCCACGTCGCAGCGACGCGAGGCAATGTTGCACTTCACGCCGTTGACGCGGATGTGGCCGTGGCTCACCAACTGGCGTGCCGCGAACACCGTCGGCGCGAACTTGGCGCGATACACGATCGCGTCAAGGCGACGCTCGAGCAGGCC
>JANOZQ010000171.1:0-2957 GCA_031429555.1 Sphingomonas sp.
AAACGGTTGGATTGCAGAGAAGCGCCTAGCCGACACTCCTTCTGAAGGAGCGGGTGGTCGGGATTGCAAGCCCGGCCACCCATTTTGCCTTTGAGGCAAAGCCCTGAAAAAAGTGTATGATTGAACGCGATCCTTTAATCATTTTCTAGAACATGCAACCTGGACACAAAGCGCTAAATCGGAACGGAAATCATCGAAAAATGCTGCTAGACAACAAGAGCCACGGCAGAGTTATCGACGAGCTTCGCGTTTCATTGGATGCAAATTCCAAGATGGCAGTGCTGACTGCTTTGTTTTCAGTCTTTGGCTATTCAGCGCTCAGCCGCGTGACCGTCGATCAGTTTTACGGGATCGAGTTCGAGGAATTCCCCGCGCGCATTGCCGAAGTCGCGATGTGGATGACCGATCATCTGGCGAACAATGAGCTGAACGAAGCCTTTCGCCTGAACTATGCGCGCATTCCGTTGAAGGACACCGCGCATATCCGGCATGGCGATGCGCTCGAAGTCGACTGGGCCGACGTGATTGCGCCTGCGCGGTGCAGTTATATCATGGGGAACCCGCCGTTTGTTGGGCAGAGTCATCAGACGCCGCTGCAGCGCGAGCAGATGGCGCGCGTCATCGACGCGCCAAGCAAACGCGCCGGGTCACTCGATTATGTCGCCGCTTGGTTTTTGAAAGCGGGGGCTTTTGTGAATGGGGAGCAAAGGGGCCACCCCCAGCCCCTCCAGCAAGGGCTGGAGGGGAGCTCGAGTGCACCATCCTCTTCTCCCCTCCACGCCTTCGTGGAAGGGCCGGGGGTGGCCCCTTTGCTCCCCGGCCAACCACCGCATCCGCATCGCCTTCGTATCCACAAACTCGATCACGCAGGGTGAACAGGTGGCGCAACTCTGGCCGATTCTGTTCGACCGTTATCACCTCGAGATCGCGTTCGCGCACCGGACGTTTTCGTGGGGGAGCGAAGCGCGGGGCAAGGCGCATGTCCACGTCGTCATCATCGGCCTGTGCCATGCGACCCACGAACCCGATGAGAAACGCCTGTTCAGCTATCCCGACATCAAGGGCTTGTCCGTCGAGAGCCGCCACGGTGCGCTGACCGCCTATCTGTTCGATGCGCGCGGGGTGGCGAACCGGCATTTGGTGGTAAAGGAGGAAGGGTCGCTGATCAACAGTGCGCGCAAGCTGTCGAGCGGGAGCCAGCCCATCGACGGCGGGCATTTAATTTTTGCATGGGACGAACGGCGCGACTTCGTGAAAGTTGAACCAGCGGCCAAGAAGTTCATGCGTCGATATGTCGGCGCTGAGGATTTCATCAACGGTGGCGAACGGTGGATTCTGGCGTTGCAGGCAGCTTCACCCGCAGAATTGCGTGCGATGCCAATGGTCTTGGATCGGCTGAAAAAGGTCAGGACGTTTCGAGAGGCCAGCCAGCGCAAGAGCACTTTAGCGATTGCCAGTCAGCCAACCCGCTTCAACGTCGAGGTCTTGCCAACAAAGCCGTATCTCGCGGTTCCAGAAGTTAGTTCGGAACGACGAACATATGTGCCTCTCGGATGGCTAAAGGCTTCGATGATTCCGAGTAACAAATTGCGGATGCTTCCCGACGCCAGTTTGTGGGAGTTCGGGGTTCTCACAAGTCGAACCCATATGTCATGGCTGAGTCACGTCGGAGGACGACTAGAAAGCCGGTTCCAGTATGGGATTGGTATCGTCTACAACACCTTCCCCTGGCCCGATGCCACCCCCGCCCAGCGCACCAAGATCGAAACCCTCGCCCAAGCCATTCTCGATGCGCGGGCGGCGCATCCGACGTCGAGCCTTGCCGATCTTTATGACCCCGACACCATGCCCGCCGACCTGCGCCGCGCGCACAGCGCGCTCGATCTGGCGGTCGACAAACTCTATCGACCCGCTCCCTTCGCGTCGGACCGTGACCGCGTCGAGCATCTGTTCGGGCGCTACGAAGCGCTGGTCAATCCGCTCGAGCGCGTGGGGATTGCGAAGAACAAGCGCGTGGCGCGGAAGTTGGTGGTGACTTAAACCTGTCACCCATTTGCAACGCTTGCGGACTCTGTGATGCCGGTGCCGCCGAACGCTTGACCCGCCGCGCACGGATTGCCACGCACTGTTCAAACATCGTTCCATAAAAGGGGTTCCACCATGCGCCGTTCGCTGCTGCTTGCCACCACGTTGATATCCACGCTCGCGACGCCGGCACTGGCGCAGACGCCGGCGGATGCGCGCGAAGGGCTGGGCGAGATCGTGGTCACGGCGCAGCGGCGTGAGGAAAATCTTCAGGATGTGCCGTTGTCGATCACGGCGGTGCGCGGGGACAAGCTCGACGCGATTGCGTCGGGGGGGCAGGACATCCGCTTCCTGTCGGGCCGCGTGCCGAGCCTGATCATCGAATCCTCGTTCGGGCGCACGTTTCCGCGATTTTATGTCCGGGGCCTGGGCAATACCGATTTCGATTTCAACGCATCGCAGCCGGTCAGCCTGGTCTATGACGATGTCGTCCTTGAAAACCCGATCCTGAAAGGGTTTCCGGTCTTCGACCTTGACCGAGTCGAAGTTTTGCGCGGGCCGCAGGGCACGCTGTTCGGGCGCAATACACCCGCGGGCATCGTCAAGTTCGATTCCGTCAAGCCGGGCGCGGACACCAACGGCTATGGCCGCGTGTCCTATGGCAGCTACAACGGGGTGAGCGCACAGGGCGCCGTCGGCGGACAGATCGCGGGCGACGCGCTGTCGACGCGCATTTCGGCGATTTACCAGCGGCAGGACGGCTATGTCGACAATGTCCTGCCGTCGGGGACAACCAAGGACCGGTTCGAGGGGTATAAGGAATTTGCGGGGCGCGTGCAGTTTTTGCTGAAGCCCAGCGACAGTTTCGACGTGCTGCTCGGCGGGCAGGTGCGCTCGCTGACCGGCACCGCGCGCCTGTTCCGCGCCAATGT
>JANOZQ010000172.1:0-7987 GCA_031429555.1 Sphingomonas sp.
AATGCTCGAATCGATGATCACATCGCCCACGCCCACGCGTGCCGAAGTGTCCGACGTCGCCACCGCCATGTATGACGGCGCAGATGCTGTGATGCTGTCGGCGGAAAGCGCTGCGGGAGCCTGGCCGGTTGAATCGGTCAGCATGATGGACCGCATCGCGATGACGGTGGAGGCGGACCCCGGCTATGCGGCGCGGCTGCACTTTACCGAGACAAAGGCCGATCCGACGACGGCGGATGCGTTGGCGGGGGCAGCGCGCGAGATTGCGATTACGGTAGGGGCAAAGGCAATCATCTGCTTTACCTCGTCAGGATCGACCGCGCGGCGCATTTCGCGTGAACGGCCGTCGGTGCCGCTGCTCGTTCTGACGCCGAAAGCCGAAACCGCGCGGCGATCCGGGCTGCTGTGGGGTGTTCACGCAGTCCACACACGCGATGTCGATAGCTTCGAAGATATGGTCGCAAAGTCGAAACGCATGGTCCTGCGCCATAAACTGGCGGTGGGTGGCGACCGGGTGATCGTGATGGCAGGCGTGCCGTTCGGAACGCCGGGATCAACCAATGTGCTGCATGTTGTCCGGCTTACGGGTGACGAGCTCAAGGGGCACAAAGGCAGTTAAAGCAGGCCCAGATGTTTAAGGTCGGTCCGTAGCGTTGCCGCATCGCTGAAATGATGTCCGACGAAGCCGTTTGCGGTGCCCGCTTCGGCATTCTCGATCCGGTCATCGACGAACAGCCCTTCACCGGGGGCAAGGCCGAACCGGCGCAGGGCCAGCACGTATATAGCGGGATCAGGCTTCATCATTTTCTCTTCACCCGAAACGACGATGTCCTGAAAGTGATCAAAGATCGGTTTGGTCGGCCGGAACGCTGCCCATAGGTCGGCCCCGAAATTTGTAATGCCGAAGATGGGCACGTTGCGGGCCGCGAGTTCGGTTACAATTTCTTCCATGCCGGGTACGGGCGCGTAGATCGTTTCATTGAAGCGTTCGACATAAGCGTCGATCAGCGCAGTGTAGTCGGGAAATTCTGCTTTGCGCTCGCACACCATGTCGACAAGGGGACGCCCGGCGTCATGCTGGAAATGCCATTTTTCGGTTACGACGTTTGCCAGAAACCAGTCGAGCTCGAGCGGATCAGGGATGAGCTTTTCGAACAGGACGCGAAGCGACCAGAAGAACAGGACATTGCCGACGTCGAAAACGACGGCGCGCGGGAGATTGGCATTCACACGGGCAAAGCCCGTGTTGTCGTCGGTCGTCACGGGGTGACGCCGGCCGGGCTGGTCTTTGTCGTGACTAGCTTCGCTAGCCATCGCGCAGACTCAGCCTTGTCTTGCCTTAAACCGGCGATTCGTCTTGTTGATGACATAGGTGCGCCCGCGACGGCGGATCACGCGGTTGTCGCGGTGGCGATCCTTGAGGGACTTCAACGAGTTACGAATCTTCATGGCGGCGGTCTTTATCTAGGAGAATTGCGAGCGCCGCGCCTAGGCAAGCGGGCTGGCGAAGTCAAGACGAATGCGGCACTATGTCGCCTGTCGCTTGTTATAGCCGCAACGACTTGCCAGGAGTACAACGATGATGACCCGCGCTTTGCTTTTATCCACGGCCCTCGCCCTTGGTGGGTGTGCTGCAAGCATACCACCGGTGCAAGTGACGCGCTTCCATCTGGGCAGCGAGATTGTCCGCGGCGCGGTGGCCCCCGTGGTCGTCGAAAACAGCCTGGAACGCGCGGCCTATGATACAGCCGTCGCACGCGAACTGGCGCGCCTGGGCTTTGCAGCGGGTGGCACCGAGGCACGCTATACATATTCAACCGAAGTGACGCGCGATGCACGCCCCGCCGCCCCCAAGCGTTCACCGATCAGCATCGGGATCGGTGGCGGGACGGGTGGCTATGGTGGCGGTGTTGGCGCGGGCGTCAGTTTCGGGCTTGGCGGTAACAAGAGCAGCGACATTGTCCTGACCCGCCTGTCGGTGCAGCTGCGTGAACGCGGCGGCAAGGGCGTTGTCTGGGAAGGGCGCGCCGAAACCGAAGCGCCGTCGAATGCACCGGCGTCGCAGCCGGGACTGGCTGCCGACAAATTGGCAACCGCGTTATTCAGAGACTTCCCCGGCGAGTCGGGCCGCACTATCAGCGTGCCATGAGCATCAGCATCCACAGCGATTTCGACAGCGGCAATATCGAAGTAACGGCCATCAACGGAGCGCGGGCAACCCTTGCCATCCGCCGCGACAAGGATTCGCAATTCTACCAGTGGTTTTATTTCCGCGTCGATGGCGCGGCGGGTCAGACACTCGACCTGCGGATCACCAACTGTGCGGGGTCGGCCTATCCGCTGGGTTGGCCGGATTATCGTGCGTGTGTCAGTGACGACAACAGCGATTGGCTTCGGGCCGAGACCAGTTATGCCAATGGCGTGCTGACGATCCGCCACACACCGGACACTGACAGCGCATGGTTTGCCTATTTCGCGCCTTATCCGATGGACCGGCACGCGGCACTGGTCGACCGGATTTCGGCAGTCCCGCATGTCGTACACCGGGTTCTGGGCGAAACGCATGACGGTCGCCCGCTTGACTTGCTAACGATCGGCACCGGGCCGCTCCAGATTTGGCTCTATGCGCGCCAGCATCCCGGCGAAACGATGGCCGAATGGTGGATGGAAGGGGCGCTCGACCTGCTTGTCTCGAATGACGCCGTAGCGGCAGCACTGCGCGAGGCAGCGACGTTTTATGTGGTCCCCAACATGAACCCGGACGGCAGCGCGCGAGGGCATTTGCGGACCAACAGTGTCGGCGTGAACCTGAACCGAGAATGGGCCGCGCCGACAACCGAACGCAGCCCCGAAGTCTTGCATGTCCGCAATGCAATGGATGAAACCGGCGTCGATTTCTCGATGGATATTCACGGCGATGAAGCCATCCCCTATGCCTTCATGGCCGGGTTTCACGGTATCCCGTCATGGACGCAGCGGCAGGGCGATCTGTACGATATGTTCCTGTCGCGACTTTCTGCTCAGACCCCCGATTTCCAGACGCAACACGGCTATCCGACGGCGGGGGCGGGCAAGGCCAATCTGACAATGTCGACCAACCAGCTTGCCGAACGCTTCGGCGCGGTATCGATGACGCTCGAAATGCCGTTCAAGGACAATGCCGATGCGCCGGATGCGGAGCGCGGCTGGTCTCCCGAACGGTCACGGCAACTCGCGCGCGATTGTCTTGGCGTGTTGGCCGGGATGATCGACGAATTGTGATGCGGATTGTCGAGGATGATCTGACGGGGTGGGAAATCGCCGCACTTCTCGAATACCATGTGGAGCAAATGTTCCTGAGTTCACCACCGGGGACGAGCTTTGCGTTCGACATTGACCGCCTCCGCGCGCCCGACGTGACATTCTGGTCGGCATGGGAGGGCGACAGTTTGCTCGGTTGCGGCGCGATGAAAGCGCTCGGGTCCAGGACCGGCGAAATCAAATCCATGCGGACGGCACCCGATCATCTGCGTAAAGGCGTCGCTAACGCGTTGCTCGAACATATCATAAGCGTCGCGGTCTCGCGCGATTACCAAATGCTGAGCTTGGAAACAGGATCGGGACCGGCGTTTGAGCCCGCATTGGCGCTGTATCGTCGGCGCGGCTTTAGGGATGGACCGCCCTTTGGTGACTATGTGGCGGGCGAATTCAACCAGTTCTTGCATATGACCCTAGCCCCGCCGGATAACGCCCGCTAAGGCTGCCCGCCAGATTTACACAGCGAAAGCACGACCCCTTGGCCGTACCGCCCACAACCAACGAAGAATTTATCCGCGAAGTCGATGACGAATTGCGCCGCGAACAGGCGCTGACGATCTGGAAGCGCTATGGCCGCTGGATCATTACATTGGTGGTTGGCGGACTGGCGCTGTTTGGCGGTTATCTATGGTGGCAGAATGATCGCGAAACCAAGCTGGGCGTCGAGGGCGAACAGCTTAGCACGGCGCTGGACGACTTGAGCGCGGGCAAGACTGATGCCGTCAAGCCGCAGCTTGACACGCTGTCGGCATCGCAGAGCGAAGGCGTTGCCGTTGCGGCAAAGCTGACCAACGCAGCGTTATTGCTCAGCAAGGGCGACAACAAGGGTGCGGCAGCGGCTTTTGGTGCCGTCGCAGCGGATACCAATCTTGATCAGCCCTATCGTGATCTCGCGCTTGTCCGCCAGACAGCGGCCGAGTTCGACAGCATGACACCCGATGCCGTGATTGCGCGGCTGAAACCGCTCGCGGCAAAAGGCAATCCGTGGTTCGGCAGCGCGGGCGAAATGGTCGGCATATCCTATATGCGAAAGGGTCAGAATGATCTTGCCGCTGCCATGTTCGGCGCGGTCGCCAAGGACGAGACCGTGCCCGAAACGATCCGTTCGCGCGTCGTTCAGCTGGCAGGGACAATGGGGGTCGATGCAACCCCGGCAGAGGGCACCAAATGACGATGATGAAACCAAACAAGGCGCTGGTTGCGCTTGCGGCGCTGACACTGGCGAGCGGATGCGCAGGCGGATTGTTCAAGGGGTCGAAACCCAAGAGCGCGCTGCTCGGCGACCGCATTTCGATTTTGACGGCTGAAAGCGGGGTGGAGATTGATCCCGCGCTCGCCGATGTCGTTGTCACGTTGCCTACGGCTGCGGCGAACGACAGCTGGACACAGCCCGGTGGCAATGCGGCCAAATCGATGGGGCATCCCGCGCTTGGCAGCAGCCTCGGTACGGCTTGGACGGCGAAAATAACGGGCGCATCAAAAGAATCGCGGCTTGCGGCGGCACCCGTGATTGCGGACGGCAAGCTGTATGTCATGGGCACTGATGCCGTGATTTCGGCCTATGATGCCGGTTCGGGCGCGAAACTATGGTCGGCCCAGTTTGGTGAAGGCGGCAAGAACAGTTCATCGTTGTTCGGCGGCGGTGTCAGCGTCGAAGGCGCGTTCCTGTATGCCACCAACGGCCTTGGTGATGTCGGCGCGCTGAATGTGGCGAACGGGTCGGTTATCTGGAAAAAGCGGCCCGGCGCCCCGTTGCGTGGTGCGCCGACCGTAGCGCTCGGCAATGTTTATGTCATGAGCCAGGATAACCAGATTATCGCGCTGAAGGCGAGCGATGGGAATGTCGAATGGACCGAAAACGCTGCCGTGCAGCTGGCCGGTGTGTTCGGTGTTGCCGCGCCTGCGGTGGCGCAGGGGACTGTTATCGCGGGCTTTTCGTCGGGCGATCTGAACGCCTATCGTTATGAGAATGGCCGGACAGTATGGCAGGAAGCGCTGTCGCGGACGAGCATCAACACGTCGGTCGGTACGTTGTCGGACATTGATGCCGCGCCTGTCGTCGATCAGGGACGCGTCTTCGCCGTCGGACAGGGTGGCCGGATGGTCAGCCTCGAACTCGTGACCGGACAGCGGCTCTGGGAAATGAATATCGCGGGCATTTCGACGCCGTGGGTTGCGGGCGAATGGCTGTTTGTTGTGACGGATGAAGCCAAGCTGCTGTGCATTGCGCGCGCGACGGGAAAAGTGCGCTGGTCCACCGCGCTGCAACGCTATCGCAAGGAAAAGTCGAAAAACGGTCCGGTGACGTGGAGCGGTCCGGTGCTGGCGGGAGATCGCTTGGTGCTGGCGTCGTCCGAAGGACAGATGGTCAGTGTCGGCGCAGGCGACGGCAAGGTGCAATCGACGACCAAGATCGGCGCGCCGGTTTTCCTGTCGCCTGTGGTGGCCAATTCGACGCTCTATATTCTCGATAATAGTGGGAAGATTACGGCGTTTAGATAGAATTATTCCCCTCTCTGTCAGGGAGGGGTTAGGGGTGGGTGTCGCCAGCGGCGATCATAAGCGACGCCTCTGGAATTGCTCGCCTGCGGCGACACCCACCCCCTGCCCCTCCCTGATAGGGAGGGGGGAGAGATTGTGATGCCACTGCCCGTCGTTGCCATTATCGGACGCCCCAATGTGGGCAAATCGACGCTGTTCAATCGGCTGGTCGGCAAGCGGATTGCGCTGGTCGATGACAGGCCCGGCGTCACGCGTGACCGGCGCGAAGGCGATGCCCATTTGCTGGGCCTCGATTTTCGCCTCGTTGATACGGCGGGCTTCGAAGACGAGGACGCAGCGACGCTGCCCGGGCGGATGCGCGCACAGACGCAAGCCGCGGTTGACATGGCCGATGTCGCATTGTTCGTGATTGACGCGCGGGCGGGAATTGTCCCGCTTGACGAGGAAATCGCGCGCTGGTTGCGGGGATCGAAAACGCCGGTGGTGCTGGTGGCGAACAAGGCCGAAGGGTCGAGCGGCGACGGCGGCTTTTATGAGGCCTTCTCGCTTGGGTTTGGTGATCCGGTGGCGCTGTCTGCGGAGCATGGCGAGGGTTTGGCCGATCTGTTCGAAGGGCTTTTGCCGCATCTCGACCGCGAAGGTGTGGAGGACGACGAAGAAGAGGAAGTGACCGAGGGCGGGCCGCTGAAACTCGCCATCGTCGGTCGGCCCAATGCTGGCAAGTCCACGCTCGTCAACAAGATGCTTGGCGAGGACCGGATGATCACCGGCCCCGAAGCGGGGATCACGCGCGATTCTATCAGCATCGAATGGGAGTTCGAAGGCAAGCCGGTGCGCCTGATCGACACCGCCGGGCTGCGCAAGAAATCAAAGGTCGAGGACAAGCTCGAAGCCCTTTCCGCCATGGACACGCGCCATGCGATCGACTTTGCCGAAGTCGTCGTGCTGCTGCTCGACGCAACGCGCGGGCTCGAAGCGCAGGATTTACGCATTGCCGACCAGATTTTCACCGAAGGCCGTGCGATGGTGATCGCGCTCAACAAATGGGATGTGGCCGAGGGGCAATCGGCACTGTTCAACGGCGTGCGTGCGGCGCTCGACGATGGCTTTGCACAGGTCAAGGGTGTGCCGTTGCTGACGGTGTCGGCGGCAACGGGCAAAGGGCTTGATGTCCTGCTGAAGGTTGCGTTTGAAACGCGCGATGCGTGGTCGAAGCGGGTGCCGACGGGCGAGCTCAACCGCTGGTTCGAAAGGGCTCTCGAAGCCAACCCGCCGCCCGCCCCCGGTGGCAAACGGATCAAGCTGCGTTATGTCACGCAGATCAAATCACGCCCGCCTAGTTTTGTCATTTTCGGAACGCGCGTGGACCAGTTGCCCGAGAGTTACCGCCGTTATCTCGTCAACGGCATTCGCCGTGATCTCGGTTTCGGCGCGGTGCCCGTGCGCCTCACATTCCGTGCGCCCAAAAATCCGTTCGCGCCAGCATCCTGATCGACCGGCAAGTAACGCGGCCTTAACTTTGCGGCGCTAATTTCACATCGGGACATTCGGGGTCGTGCGCGGCCCCCGGGAGCGTATTGTGGACGAAACGCCAGAAGAAATCATTGACTGGGCTGCGTTCCAGACCGCGCGTAGCGAGCTGGGCAGCGACTTCATCCGCATTCTCGGATACTTCCGCGAGGATGGTATTAAGTCCGTCGATGCGCTCGAAACCGCGGTGCGCGCGAACAAAGCGGTCGCCATGGTGATGCCTGCCCACACGCTGAAAGGTGAAGCGCGGCAGTTCGGCGCGGATGCGCTAGGCGATTTGGCGGAAATTATCGAAGACCACGCGCGCCAATGCATCGAATGGGGCCATGATCCTGACGGCGCCATCGCGCATGTCGTGAAATTGCGCCCGCTGTTCACCGAAACGCTTGATGCGTTTGACAAGGAAACCAATCCGCTGGTCGAGCGCCGCGGATTTGGGCGTAAGGATGCGGTGGCTAACAACCAGAGTTTCGGCCGGATTTAATCAGTCCGGCAAGCCGTCGACAATCTCGGTTCCCGGCCCGCGCGCCTGCGTCTTGACTTGCATCCGGCGGCGCGGATCGAACGAGATATGCGTGATGTTGCGGCTGATTTCGAGGATCAGTTGATCGAATTTCAGATTGCTTGCCGCAAGAAGGCGCGCCGTTTGGAAATGGGT
>JANOZQ010000173.1:0-3286 GCA_031429555.1 Sphingomonas sp.
ACGCACGACATCACGCATGAACTTGGCGGGCGGGGCGACCTCGCCTTCAAGCGCATCGCGGGGTTCAAGGGGCGCAGCGACAATATGGTCAAGCTGCGCGGCATCAACCTGTTCCCGCACGCCATCGCGTCGCTAATTGAAAACCGCGCTGACCTGACCGGCGAATATGTCTGCCACCTGCGCCGGACCGAAGGCCGCGACGACATGATCGTGACCATTGAAAGCCGGGGCGGGACCGACGAAGCGGCGCTCGCCGCGTTGCTCCGGCAAGGTCTTGGTGTCGAAGTCAGTGTGACTCTCTGCAACCCCGGCGGCACCGCTGCCGCGACCCAGATCGACAGCCGCCAAAAGCCAATCCGCCTGATTGATGAGCGGGGGATTTAATGCACGATCCTTTCAACGCTTTTGTCGATCTTGATCCGGCGATTCACGGCGGAGTAGGTCCGCTGGCGGGCCTGACCATCGGCGTCAAGGCCAACATCGCGGTCAAAGGGTTGCCGTGGACGGCGGGAATGGAACTCTTTCGAAACCGCATTGCAACCGAAGACGCCGACGTCGTCAAACGCCTCCGTGCAGCCGGCGCAGCAATTCCTGGGACGCTTAACCTTGAAGAAGCCGCCCTCGGCGCAAAAACAGACAACCCGTGGTTCGGCGCGACGCAGAATCCGCACAGACAAGGCTACACCCCCGGCGGCTCCTCGGGCGGGTCAGCCGCCGCTGTCGCTGCCGGATTGTGCGATGCGGCATTGGGCAGCGATACAATGGGATCGATCCGCATCCCTGCTAGTTACTGCGGGGTTTATGGCTTCAAACCCGCCAACGCCGCCGTCAGTCAGAACGGCCTCGAGCCCGCCGAACCCTCGCTCGACGTCATCGGACCACTTGCGCGCGACCTCGACACGCTTGAGCGCGTGGCGCGCGTCATGTCCGATTTCGGAGGCCGCGATGGCAACGCGGCGGGCGCGTTCCTGAGCGACTTGGGCGCGGTCGAATGCACCCCCGACGTTCTAACAGTTTATGAAACGGCAAAAGCCGCGCTCGGCGTTTTGCAGCCCGTTGAACTTAGCGTCCCGCTGTCCCGCCTGCGCTTTGCCGGGTTCATCAAGACTTCAAGGGCGATGGCGGCGCATTTCGCGGACGCCGACCCCGCGTTGATGTCAGCGCCCCTCCGAAAATTGCTCAGCTATGGTCCCAAGCGCGCCGCGGACGACTGGACAGAAGACCAACGCATTCTCGCCGAAGTTGCAGACGAAATCCGAACCCTCGCCGCCCGCAACGGTTTCCTCCTGCTCCCCACCGCCCCGCAAGCCGCCTTTCCGCACAGCGACCCCGCACCCGCCAATCAGGCCGATTTCACCTGCATCGCCAGCATCGCCGGCTTGCCCGCGATCAGCATTCCCGGCGGGTGGAGCACAGACGGCATGCCCATCGGCATTCAGCTGGTCGGGCAAACCGGCCACGAAGCCCATCTTTTTGCCCTCGCCCGTGCGCTCGATGGCGCGCTTGCCGCCTACCGGCCACCTGCTAGTTTCCACCCCTGAAAAGGAGAATGTCCATGCGCATCATCGTCCTGTTCAACCTGAAACCCGACGTCACCGTCGAAGCCTACGAAAAATGGGCACGCGAGACCGACATCCCGGGCGTCTGCGCGTTGAAATCGGTGAGCAGCTACCACGTCCAGCGGGCGACCGGCATTCTCGGCACTGGCGACCCCTCGCCCTATGCTTATATCGAGATCATCGAGATCAGCGACGTGGCGCTGTTCGGCGAGGAAGCTGCTGGCCCCGTGGTGCAGGCGCTCGCGGCTGATATGCGCAATTACGCTCACGATCCCGTCTTCATCACCTCGGAGTCGCTGTGAAACGCTTTGCCGGCAAAACCATCGTCGTGACCGGATCGGGCCGCGAAAAGGGGCTGGGGCAGGCAATCCTGCAACGCTTTGCCGATGAAGGGGCGAACTGCGTCGTCTCCGACCGCGAGATTGGCGACGAGGCCAAAGGTGTCGCTGACGACCTTGCGCAACGCGGCGGCAATGCGAAAGTTGCTGCCATCGCCTGCGACGTCTCAGATGCAGCACAGTGTCAGCACCTCATTGACGAAACCGTCGCCGCGTTCGGGGCCATCGATGTCTTCGTCAACAATGCCGGGATCGGCTTCATGATGAAGCCGCTGCTCGATGTCGACCCGCGCGACTGGGACACCGTCATCGCCGTCAACTTGTCCGGCGCATTCTATTGCACGCAAGCCGCCGCGCGCGCGATGGTTGCGGCGGATAAGGGTGGCCGCATTATCAATATTGCCAGCCAGGCAGCGAAAACCGGCTTTCCCCACCTCCCCGCTTATGTGTCATCAAAGCACGGCATGATCGGTCTCACCCGCGCGAGCGCCGTCGAACTCGGCGCGCACGGAATCACCGTCAACGCTGTCTGCCCCAACCATGTCACGACAGGATTGGGCGCGGAACAAAATGCTTATTTCTCCAAACTGCTCGGCTTTGCCAACGTCGAGGATTATCTGAAAAACATGACGGCCAAGAACCCGATGGGCCGCCCCGGCCTCGCCTCCGACACTGCCGCCGCTTGCGCATGGCTGGCCAGCGACGACGCCTGCTACGTCACAGGCGAAGCGCTGAACGTCAGCGGCGGGGAGGAGATGCATTGAACTTTCATTCAGTCCTCCCAGCGAAAGCCGGGATCCCATTTAGAATGGGCACGGCTCTCGACACGCCTGAGGTCCCAGCTTTCGCTGGGATGACGAGGATTGGGCAATGACCCCCGAACGCATCGACTGGCCCAACAAAGCCAAGATCGCGCTCTCGATCGTCGTCAATGTCGAGGAAGGCAGTGAGATGACCGTCGCGCGCGGTGACCGGGGGATGGAGCCGGTTGACGAACTCGGCATCCACATCAAGTCGCCGATCCGCAATTACGGCAACGAATCCAACTATCTCTACGGCATCAAAGCGGGGGCTCCGCGCGTTGTGGGCCTGCTCGACAAACATGACGTCCGTGCATCGTGGACGGTCGCCGCAATGTCGCTCGAAAACCATCCCGAAATCGCTGCCACTATCCGCAGCCGCGGCGATGAACCCGTCAGCCACGGTTACCGCTGGATCCATCAGTTCAAAATGGACGAAGCGGCGGAACGCGATTTCATCCGCAAAGCAGTGTCGAGCATAGAGGCAACGACCGGCACCCGCCCCTATGGCTGGTTGTCGCGATATTTCCACACCGACAACACCCGCCGCCTGCTGATCGAGGAAGGGTTCACTTATCACATGGATGAT
>JANOZQ010000174.1:0-3291 GCA_031429555.1 Sphingomonas sp.
AGCTGTCACTTTTCGAAAAGCGGCGCCAGCGCGTCCGCACGAAATTGCGGGTCAAGGGCACACTGCGTCCGCGGCTGTCGATCCACCGTTCGGGTCGCCATATCTATGCGCAGATCATCGACGACACGGCGGGCAAGACTCTGGCGATGGCATCGAGCCTCGACAAGGATGTCCGCGACAAGACCGGCGCAACCGTCGATGCCGCGACATCGGTCGGCAAAACCGTTGCCGAGCGCGCCAAGAAAGCTGGCGTGACCCAGGTTGTTTTCGACCGTGGCGGGTTTCTGTTCCACGGTCGCGTCAAGGCGCTCGCTAATGGTGCGCGCGAAGGCGGATTGGAGTTTTAAATGGCTGACGAAATCGAAACCCAGGCCGCTCCGGCAGCCGATGCGCCTCCCGCAGATGCACCCCGTGGACGTGGCCCGCGCGGCGGCAGTGGCGGTGGGCGTGGTGGTCCCGGCGGCGGCAACAACCGTGGTGGTCGTGACAACAACAACCGCGCGCGTCGCGATGGCGGAGGTGCCAGTGACGGTGGCGAAGAGCTGATCGAAAAGCTCGTCCACATCAACCGCGTCTCGAAAACAGTGAAGGGCGGCAAGCGCTTCGGTTTCGCCGCACTGGTCGTGGTCGGCGATGGCAAGGGTCGTGCTGGTTTCGGACATGGCAAGGCGCGCGAAGTGCCCGAAGCCATTTCGAAAGCAACCGCAGCCGCGAAGAAAAAGATGATCCGCGTGCCGTTGCGCGACGGTCGCACGCTGCATCATGATGGCAACGGCCATTTCGGTGCCGGTCGCGTGACGCTGCGTTCGGCACCGCAGGGAACGGGCATCATTGCCGGTGGCCCGATGCGCGCCATCTTTGAATCGCTTGGTGTGGCCGACGTGGTGACCAAATCGGTCGGGACGTCGAACCCCTACAACATGATCCGCGCCACTTTCGAAGCGCTCGGCGAGCAGACGTCACCCAAATCAGTGGCGCAGCGTCGCGGCAAAAAGATTGCCGATCTGATGGGCGGGTCGAAGACGGCTGAGGCCGACGCCGCGATGATTACGGAGTAAGATCATGGCAAAAATCAAGATCAAGCAGACCGGATCGCCGATCCGCCGCACGCAGGACCAGCGCGCGACGCTGACGGGTCTCGGCCTCAACAAAATGCACAAGGTTTCGGAGCTGGAAGACAGCCCTGAAGTCCGCGGCATGATCCGCAAGGTGCGACATATGGTTGAAGTGCAGGGCTAACCCCCGACACTTCACCGCGCGACAAAAGCGAAAGCGAGTGCAATGAAACTGAACGAAATCAAGGACAATGACGGCGCCCGTAAAGGCCGTATGCGCGTGGGCCGGGGTATCGGTTCGGGCAAGGGCAAGACGAGCGGACGCGGCCAGAAGGGCCAGACGTCACGCTCGGGTGTCAGCATCGCGGGCTTCGAAGGCGGTCAGATGCCGCTCCACATGCGTCTGCCAAAGCGCGGCTTTAACAACATTTTTGCGCGCGATTGTGCCGAAGTGAACTTGGGCATGATTCAGAAGCTGGTTGATGCTGGCAAGCTCGATGCAAAAGCCACGATTGATCACGCGGCGCTGAAAGCAGCTGGCATCGGTCGCGGTGGCAAGGACGGCGTCCGTCTGCTCGGCAAGGGTGAGTTCTCTGCCAAGCTGAAATTCCTCGTTGCGGGCGTCTCAAAAGGCGCACGAGAAGCGGTTGAGAAAGCCGGTGGTTCAGTCGACGTGATCGAAGTCGTCGCGGCTGCCGACAAGGCCAAGGCCAAGAAGAACACTGTCAAGATCCGCAAGGATCTCCTCTAGGGCTAAGCGGTGGGTTAGACATCCGCCGTTGCCATCCTATATGAGGCGCTAACCCGCGGGGATTTGATACCGACATGGCGAGTGCTGCCGACAATTTAGCGACCAACATCAACCTGTCCAAATTCGGGCAGGCGACCGACCTCAAAAAACGCCTGTGGTTCACCATCGGTGCGTTGATTGTGTTCCGGTTCCTCAGCCATGTGCCGTTGCCGGGCGTCGATCCGCGTGCGCTGGCGACGCTCTATGATACCACGCGTGGCGGCGTGCTGGACTTTTTCAATACATTTTCGGGCGGGTCGCTCGAACGGATGAGCCTTATCGCGCTTGGCGTCATGCCCTATATCACGGCATCTATTGTCATCCAGCTGTCGACATCGCTGTCGCCCAAACTCGCGGCGATCAAGAAAGAGGGCGAGAGCGGGCGCAAGCGACTGAACCAATACACGCGCTATGGCACCGTCCTTTTGACCGCGATTCAGGGCTATTTTATTGCCGTGGGCCTTGAAAGCTGGGGCGCGTCGTCGGGTGTATCGGCTGTCGTCGAACCCGGCATGATCTTCCGCGTCGCCTGCGTCATCTCGTTGATCGGCGGCACGATGTTCCTGATGTGGCTGGGCGAGCAGATCACCAGCCGTGGCGTCGGCAACGGCGTTTCGCTGATCATCATGGCAGGGATCGTCTCGCAGCTGCCCAAGGCGCTGGTAAACCTGTTCGAAGGCGGGCGTACCGGCAGCATGTCGCCGGTTACGATCCTGCTGATCGTTGCGATGGCGTTCGCGCTCGTTCTGTTCATCTGCTTCATGGAGCGGGCACAGCGACGTGTGCTCATCCAATATCCCAAACGCCAGACCGCGCGCGGGATGCAGCAAGGGGATAAGAGCTTCCTGCCGCTGAAGATAAACACGGCAAACGTTATTCCGCCGATCTTTGCGTCGTCGCTGCTGCTGATGCCGTTGACGATCGTACAATTCGCGGGCCAGCAGGTTGCGGGTGAAAGCGCGTGGGGCGATTTCGTCCTGATGATCACGACGTCGCTCCAGCATGGGTCACCGTTGTACATGACGCTTTATGGTCTGGGCATCATTTTCTTTGCGTTTTTCTACACCGCCGTCGTGTTCAACCCCGAGGAAACCGCGGAAAATTTGAAGCGTCACGGTGGCTTCATTCCGGGCATACGTCCGGGCAAGAATACCGAGACGTATCTCGACTATGTCCTGACGCGGATCACGGTCATCGGGGCTGCCTATCTCACGCTGATCTGTCTGATCCCCGAATTCATGACGGCGCGTCTTGGTCTGTCGCTGGCGCTGGGCGGCACGAGTTTGCTGATTGTCGTCAACGTGACCATGGAAACCGTGACACAAATCCAGAGTCATTTGCTCGCCCACCAATATGGCGACCTGATCAAGAAAGCGAAGCTCAAAGGAGCTCGCAGCCGTTAAAATAGGGGAACGGGGTCGTGAACATTATCCTATTGGGCCCGCC
>JANOZQ010000175.1:0-7038 GCA_031429555.1 Sphingomonas sp.
GATGGGCCATATTCATCCGAAACGAGGAAATTGCCGTTTGAAAGGCGGACGAACCCTTCCGAATCGAACGAGCGACCGAGGATGTTGCTGCTGCCGCCCGGCAGCAAGTTGGGCGCAAGGCCAGATAACGGGTTGCCGTCCGACCCCTTGAAAACAACCGTGCTGACCAGCTGGAAATTCGAAATATTGGCCGATGCCGCATCGACATTCAGCCGGAAGATATTCACGCGTGGTGCGAAATCGATCACGCCGCCGCCCGGACCGCGATCGGTAATCCCGTAAAACAACCCCGTGCTGTTGTCGTAGTGCAGGTCCGATCCCATGCTCAGCCGGTTGCCGCCGAATGCCGACGATATGCCCGACAAGTCAGTTGCCGCGCCCGCCACTGCGACGCTACCGCCAAAGGTGATCGCGGCAAAAGCAGGCGTCATCGAAAATAGCGCGGTCGTTGCAAGCGCGAAGCGGAAAAGTTTCATGATATGGCCCCCGTTGAATCCCATCCTCACTGCGACGACACTGTTTCGCAAACGTGACGCAATGGCGTCACTTGTATGTCAGACGCTGACTTATCCCCAGCCATGGAAAGTTAATCGCTTGTGTCCTACATCAATCCTATGACCGCGATTCCCCATTATCACAGCATTGGCATTGTCCCCGACGACATCGATTTCATGGGGCACGTCAACAATGCGCGCTACCTGAACTGGGTTCAGGACGCCGTTGTTGCGCATTGGGAAAAGCTGGCACCCCCGTCTGCGGTTGCTGCGCACCTCTGGGTCGCGCTCAAACATGAAATTACCTATCGCAAGCCCGCGTTTCTGAATGACGAAGTGATCGCCACTGTCGTTCTGGAAAAAGTTCAGGGTGCCCGCGCCTTTTACCAGACGTTGATCAAGCGTGGGGAAGATGTGCTGGCCGAAGTTCAGTCCAGCTGGTGCTGTATCGATGCACAGACAATGCGCCCCGCGCGTATCGCCAAAGATATTGCTGACCATTTTTTCGGGAAGTGAAAAGCAGGGGAGCCGATGTCTGACTTTACCGATAACCTGACTGACGATCACCGCGCTTTCATAGCCAAACAACCGGTGTTTTTTATTGCGACTGCCGCTGCGAACGCTCGCATCAATCTCAGTCCCAAGGGCATGGACAGTTTTCGTGTGCTCGACGGCAAACGCGTTGGCTATCTCGACGTCAGCGGATCGGGTAACGAAACGCATGCCCACCTTGCCGCAGACGGCCGTGCAACGATCATGTTCTGTGCGTTCGAACGCCCCGCGTTGATCCTTCGCATTTATGCGCATGGGCGGGCGGTTCTGCCGCAGGATGCACGCTGGGATGAACTCGCGCCGCATTTCGAAATGCTCCCCGGCACACGCCAGATTTTCGAATTTGATGTCGACAGCGTGCAGACCAGCTGCGGCTGGGGCGTGCCGCTGATGACCTTTGACCGCGAAAGCCAGACGCTCAAGAAATATGCGGCCAAATATAGCGAAGCCGTATTGCTCGCCTACCAGCAGAACCGCACCAAAAGCATCGATGGCCTGCCGGTACGGCTTCAGGATCGCGTCCCGCAATAACTGCCTGTTTTTCAGGCAACGCCCATTTACGCTGCTTAATAGACTCGCAGCCGCTTCCCGAAAAGCGCTTGTCGCACGCATGTCATAAACTGGCACGCCTCTTGCTGCGCTGCACAAACGAACAGCCAAGGGGGCGGCATGAAACTCGTTGTAGCCATTATCAAACCGTTCAAGCTCGATGAGGTCCGCGAGAGCCTGACCGAGCTCGGCGTGACCGGCATGACCGTTACTGAAGTCAAAGGGTTCGGACGGCAAAAAGGCCAGACCGAAATATACCGCGGTGCCGAATATTCGACCAACATGGTGCCGAAACTAAAGATCGAAGTCGCCTGCCCAACGGAGCTCACCGACCGCGTCGTCGAAGCCATTCAGGCGTCGGCGAACACCGGCGCGATTGGCGACGGCAAGATTTTCGTCATGGAAATCGGACAGGCCGTGCGCATCCGCACCGGCGAAACCGACAATAACGCGCTTTAAGCGGCAGGGGGACTTATGAAAATAATCGATAAACTTGGGCTGGTGATGACAGGGGCGGCTTGCACCTTGATCGCGGCCACCCCGGCATGGGCAGTAGACCTGATCAAGGCGCCGACCATCGAACAACAAGCGACAATGGTGAACAAGGGCGACACCGCCTGGATGCTCGTATCCTCGGTCCTCGTCCTGATGATGTCGGTCCCTGCGCTCGCGCTGTTCTATGGCGGCCTCGTCCGTACCAAAAACATGCTCAGTGTCCTGATGCAGGTGTTCATGATCGTCAGCATCGCGTCACTCGTTTGGGTGTGCTGGGGTTACAGCATGGCGTTCACGAGCGGTGGACCGTTTATCGGCGGCTTCTCCAAAGTCATGCTGATGGGCGTCAGCGCGGGCACCTATGCCGCCACGTTCAGCAACAATGTTTACCTGCCCGAATATGTTTTCGTCATTTTCCAGATGACCTTTGCGTGCATCACGCCCGCGCTGATCGTCGGGGCTTTTGCCGAGCGCGTGAAGTTTTCGGCGCTGATGGTCTTTGTCGTTGCGTGGCTGACCGTCGTCTATTTTCCGATTGCGCACATGGTCTGGTACTGGGCGGGTCCGGATTTCCTGCCCGATGCACCGACCGATACCGGCTATCTATGGGGTATGGGCGCGCTTGATTTCGCGGGCGGCACGGTGGTTCACATCAATGCAGGCATTGCCGGCCTCGTCGGCTGCCTGATGATCGGCAAGCGCATTGGTTTCGGCAAAGAAGCTACGCCGCCACATTCACTGACGATGACGATGATCGGGGCATCGCTGCTCTGGGTCGGCTGGTTTGGGTTCAACGCAGGCTCAAACCTCGAAGCCAACGGCGTAACCGCGGTTGCTTTCATCAACACCTTTGTCGCAACAGCCGCGGCAGCGATCAGCTGGGCACTCGTCGAACAGATCACCCATGGCCGGCCTTCTTTGCTCGGTGCGGTGACCGGTGCGGTTGCGGGCCTCGTTGCGATAACGCCTGCCAGTGGCCTTGCGGCACCGATGACGTCGATTGTTCTTGGTCTCGTTGTTTCACCCATCTGCTACATCTTCGTTTCGAAGGTGAAGAACGCGCTGAAATATGACGACACGCTCGATGTATTCGGCGTCCATTGCATCGGCGGCATCGTCGGCGCGCTCGGTACGGCAATCGTTGCTGACCCCGCGCTCGGTGGTCAGGGCTTCTTTGATTACACGGTCTTTCCGGCGGGCGTCGGTGCCTATGACATGGGTGCGCAGATGATAACGCAGATCAAGGCGGTTCTCCTGACACTGCTGTGGTCGGGCGTGGGATCGGCGATCCTGTTCTTCATCATCGACAAGACAATGGGCTTGCGTCCCAGCGAAGATGCCGAGCGCGAAGGGCTCGACCTCGCCGAACATGGGGAGCGCGCCTACAACTATTAACCGATCCCGATCGTGCCGGGCCAACGGACCGGTGCATGAAGCGGGTCGGCAACAAATTACGAGCTTGGGTTGTCGGCGGCGGTCCTCCTCCCGACCGTTGGCACCCCAAACCAGGTTCCTCCTGCGAACCACTTGGGTCGGAGCATCACTCCGACCCATTTTTTATGCGGCAAGATCAGCCATGACGAAATCGGCACAGCGTTCGCCGATCATGATGCTTGGGGCGTTCGTGTTCCCCGATACGACCTGCGGCATGATGGAGGCATCAGCGATATAAAGCCCGTCCACCCCCCGCACGCGCAAGCTCGGATCGCAAACAGCATCGGCATCGGACCCCATCCGCGCGGTCCCGACCGGGTGATAAACCGTGTCCGCCCGGTTGCGGATCAGGGTCTCAAGCGCGGCATCATCCGTCAGATCGACCGGACTGCGGTCCTTGCCGCCAAAATTGGTCATCGGCGGCGTTTCGAGGATCCGGTACATCGCCCGCACCCCGCGCTTCAGCGTCGCCATATCTTCGGGGGCCGTCAGGAACGCCGGGTCGATCAGTGGCATCGTCCGTGCATTACCGTCGGCAAGGCGAACTGTGCCCGTGCTCTTCGGGCGCAGCACACAGGCATGGCAGGAAAAGCCGTGTCCAGGCACTTTTTCACGGCCATGATCTTCGACCATTGCGACAACAAAATGCAGCTGAACGTCAGGGCTTGGTTCATCGGGGTCGGTCGTAATGAACCCGCCCGACTCCGCAAAGCAGGTTGTCATCATGCCTTGCCGCTGCCGAACCCATCTAACGAGTGACCCCAGTGCCTTGATCGATCCGATCAGCGAATTGCCGAGAAATTGCGAGCCGGGCACAACGAATGCCGCGACATAATCGATATGATCCTGCAAATTGGTGCCGACGGCGGGGCGTGCAACTTGGATGGCAATGCCATGCGCGGCGAGGTGCACCGGATCGCCGATGCCCGAAAGCATCAGCAGTTGCGGGGTGGCAAAGACGCCCCCGGCCAGCACGACCGCGCGCCGCGCGCGGACCGTATGTTTTGTTCTGCCCCGGCGATACGCCACGCCAACCGCACGCCCGTTCTCGATCAGCACTTGTTCGGCCAGCGCCCCTGTGATGATCGACAGCGACTTGGGCGGCTTGCCGTCGCCCAGATAGGCGCGTGCCGATGACCATCGCTCGCCGCCGCGCTGTGTCACCTGATAATGGCCGACGCCTTCTTGTCGCGCGCCGTTGAAATCGGCATTGCGGCGATATTGCAGGGCTTCCCCCGCCGCGACAAAGGCTTCGCTGGCCGGGTGCGGGCTCACTTGGTCGCTGACCCACAGTGGACCATCCGCACCGTGCCACGCGTCGCCACCGCGGACATTATGCTCGGCACGTTTGAAATAGGGGAGGACCTCGTCATACGACCACCCGTCACAGCCCAGTGCCGCCCAATTGTCATAATCCCAGGCACTGCCGCGCACATAGAGCATGGCATTGATCGCACTTGACCCGCCAAGGCCGCGCCCGCGCGGCTGAAAACCCCGGCGACCATTCAAGCCCGGTTGTGGCACGGTTTCATATTGCCAGTTGGTCCGCGTTGTCTGGAATGGTCCCATGCCGGGGATCAGCGTGCGAAAGCCGGTATTTCGCCCGCCCGCCTCGATCAGGCAGACGCTGTATTTACCGCCTTCGCTGAGCCGTCCGGCAGCGGCACTTCCGCCTGACCCGCCGCCGACGACGATGATGTCAAATTCTTCCATGATTCGTCCCGCTCCATCCATCGCTGCCGGATCATATCCGACGTATCGCGCGATCCGTCATGGCTCCACCCCGGCGGGGCCAGCAGATAGTGCAGCTTGTAACGCATCGGTGCGCTCCACAAGTCCCGCGCGATACCGATCCATTCATGGAACACACTCCAAAGCAGGCTGAAGGTTCCAAGGTTCTTCACAATGCCGTAACGGCATTTCTCGCTGTCGAGCTCGGGCGTGAAGCTGCCAAATATTTTATCCCAGATTATTAAAACCCCCGCATAGTTGCGGTCGAGGTAGCGCGGATTGGTCGCATGGTGGACACGGTGATGCGATGGCGTGTTCATCACCGCTTCGAACCAGCGCGGGCAGCGGTTGATCACTTCGGTGTGAATCCAGAATTGGTAGATGAGGTTAAGACCGCCGACGAAAAGCAGCATCATGGGGTTAAAACCGAACAAAATCAGCGGCTGTCGGAACATGAAATTAAACGACAGATAGCCGGTCCATGTCTGCCGTAACGCGGTCGACAGATTATAATGCTGGCTTGAATGGTGATTGACATGGCTCGCCCAGAACCAGCGGATGCGGTGGCTCGCCCGGTGCGAGATGTAATAAGCGAGATCGTCGAGCACGAAGCAAATCGGAAACGCCCACCATGTCCACGGCACGTCGATCAGGCGGTGTTCGTAAAGCCACATTGAGAATGGAAGGACGGCAACCAACCCAATCGTTCCGGCAACGGTGCTGCCAAGTCCGAAGGAAAGGCTCGTGAGCGTATCCTTCGGTTCATAAGCCGCGGGCTTGCGCTTTTTGGCCCAAATCATTTCGGCAAGGATCAACAGCACGAACACAGGCACGGCATAATCGACAATGTTGGGCAGCTTAATCATGCCACCCGTCGCAATCCCGCTGCCCACACGGATGCCGCATCGCCCAGATCCAGCGTGATTCGCCCGAAAACCGGTTCACCCGTTCCGATTGTCAGAAATTTCTGGTCAAGCCGCGCATCTAGTGGCGCGCTGAGCAACCGTGTCACGAAATTCACGCCGTGGCGGCGGATCAGCATGTGCCGCCCGGCTGCGTCGCGTGCGATGGCTGCCATGCCCGCACGGTCGAGGATAACGTCGGCGGGCTCGAACCCCTCGTCGGCGGCAATGCGTAGCGCATCATCACGGCTCAGGCGAACATCGCCGCCGAGCCCGAGTATTCGGGCGATCCAGGCGAGCAGCAAAACCGCTGTCAACGATCCTGCCAGCAGCACCCAGTTCATCGATTGCCAGCCACAACATTGATCAGGTGATCAATCGAAGCCAGATCATATCCACCCCGTGCCGCCTTAATTTGCAGGCTGGCCTTGTCATCGCCCAGCTGCGTCCGCGCCAGCGCCCAGAGCAAGGTCGAACGCGTGCCTGATCGACAATAGGCCAAGGTCGGCCCCGTTGCAGTTTCAAGTGCAACTGCCATCGCGGCAATCTGTGGGCCTGAAAACCCCGCATGCGTCACCGGAATAGCGACATAGCGTAGCCCTGCCGCCAGTGCTGCTGCTTCGATTTCGGCACCCTGTGGCTCGGAGGGTTCCTCGCCATCGGGGCGATTGTTGATGATGGTGGTAATGCCGAGCGCTTTGGCTTCGGCGATGTCGCTCACAGCAATCTGAGGCGCAGCAAAAAATTGATTGTCAATCGTGCGGAACATGGAACCCTCTTCCCGAAGTACCGGCATAGCCGAACGACGGAAAGAGGTGAACCAGATGGTTTAGGCGAAAGCAAGTGTCCGGCGACGACGCAGCGCTGTGCCGACAATGCCA
>JANOZQ010000176.1:0-3073 GCA_031429555.1 Sphingomonas sp.
TAGTGACGGGCGGCGGCGCAGGGGTCAAGCGTGGCTGTTCAGGGACGCCATGCCAGGGGGTGGTCGCGGAGTGCGCGGTCTGTGGTAACCAATTGCAGGTTTTCGAATTTGCAAACTGCAAGCATCAGACGATCAAAGGGGTCGTTGGTCTTTGGCCAAGGATCAACGTCAGTAATCGAATGAGCAACTGTCACCGGCAGCATTCGAACGCCTGTAAATTTAACCAATTCGGGCAGTTCGCTGAGGCTGCATGGCAATGGCAGTTTGCCGAGCCTGTTCTTTATCGCGATTTCCCAGAAGACGACGACGCTCGCCATCTTTTCGGCCCGAACGTCCAAGACGAGATCAGCTAGTCTTTCGGGAATTTCGTCAATCTTGTCGTTGATTAGCGGGATGATGATATTGGTATCGAGCAACAGCCTCATTTACTGCGAACCATCGAAAAACTCGGATTGCTGAGACGTTATCAGAAAATCTTCCGGCAATGGATCGTCGAAATCCTTCGACATCGGGCCGACCACCAAATCAGGGAGTCCGCGTTCGGCCTTCCACTTTCGTAACCCTTCAAAATCAACACCGCCTTTACGAGGCAATACCATTTCAAACTCTGGTTTGCCGTGACGAGTCACGATAACGCGCTCCCCGTCGCTCACAAGGCGGGCAAGCTCGCTCAAGCGATTTTTTGCCTCTTTGATTGGCACGTGCATCGTCATTTCTAAAATATAGCCACCGGTAGCTACCCTGTCAATTTCGCCCGCTCTTCCGCGACCAGTTCCTTGCGGCTTAACTTGCCGACCAGTGTCTTGGGCAGGTTCAGCCGCACTTCGACATCGGTCACGCGTTCGTGTTTGCCGAGTTGGGGGTTGAGCCATTCCTTTAATCCCGTTCCGTCCGCACCATCGATCAAAGTCACAAACGCCTTGGGCACTTCGCCGTGATAGTCATCGGGCACGCCAATCACGAGTGCCTCTTTGACCGACGGATGTCTATAAAGCACCGCTTCGATCTGGCTCGGAAACACCTTGAACCCGCCGACCGCGATCATGTCCTTCAGTCGGTCGACAATGCGGATATAGCCGTCATCATCGATGGTCGCGACATCGCCACTGCGCAGGAAACCGTCGACAAAAGTGTCCGCATCGGCGTCAGGTCTGCCCCAATAGCCCTGCATCGTCTGTGGCCCCGAAAAGACAAGTTCGCCGGGTTCGCCATCGGGCGCAGGCTTCGTCGGGTCTTCGCGGTTGACCAGTTTCACCATCGTTCCCGGCACCGGCTGGCCGATACTGCCCGTCTTGTTGATCCCGTCATAGGGATTGCACGCGACGACGCCCGAACTTTCGGTCAGGCCATAGCCTTCGACCACACGTGCGCCGGTGGCCCGCTCGAATTTGGTTTTGAGCACCGGCGCCAACGGCGCACCGCCCGAGATGCAAACGCGCAGCGACTTGAACGACGTGCTGCCCATGTTGGGGTGATCAAGCAGTGCCTGATACATCGTCGGTACCCCGGGCAGGGCCGTCGCCTTGATCCTCGCGATGGTTGCCAGCGTCATCTTGGCATCAAACCGCGGCAACATGGCAATCATGCCGCCCGCCAGAACAGTGCGGTTGAGCACGCAGGTGTTGGCAAAGACATGAAAAAACGGCAGCACGCCAACAATCCGGTCCGCCTGTCCGACATAGGGATCGAGCATATGAACCTGTCGCGCATTCGCCGTCATATTCTGGTGCGAGAGCATCGCGCCCTTCGGCACGCCGGTTGTGCCCCCGGTATATTGGATCAGGGCAATTTCACCGGGATCAATCTCCACTGGCTTGAAGGCCGCCGTCACTGAAGCCATCCGCACAACCCGCGCATCATCGGGCAGCAACGCAATGTCCTTGCGCTTGAACAGCCGGTAGAGTGTCCGCTTCACCGGCGGCAACGCATCGGCAATCGCACCGACAATGATCCGGTCGATCAACCCCTGATCGAGCAGCGCGGTCGCCGTCACCATCAATTGCGGGACGTCGCTCGTCACGATCACCCGCGCGCCGCTGTCGGACACCTGGTGGGCAAGTTCCGAAACCGAATAGAGCGGCGACATGTTGACGATGATCCCGCCTGCCATCAGCGCCCCGTAATAAGTCACCAGATAATCGGGGACATTGGGCAGGAACAGGCCGATCCGGTCACCCTTCGCCATGCCCATTGCCTGCAAACCGCCCGCGAAATCGCGCGCGCGGGTGGCAATGTCGGCATAGCTCGACTGCGCGCCTATGAAGTCGGTCAGGATCGCGGTCGGCGTTTTCGCGGCACTCGCGGCAAACATTGCGGGCAGTGTCATCGGGGCAAACTTCCGGTCCCACGCCGACGGGTGCACATAATGCTCTCGCCAGACGCTTGACCGGTCGTTCATAACGCGAAGCCTAAGCTAGGCGGCGGAATAAAAATAGACCCCGTCACGGCCTTCCTTCACCGCGCGGCCGGTCACTTCGAGATGGCGCAAATGCGCGAGCGCCTCACCGGTCGCGAGGCCGAGGATGCTGTCATCTATGGCTCGCGCGAAGAGGACGCCGAAGCAATCGACGGCGCGACGCGGTTCCTCGGCGAGGCGCGAATGCAACCGGTCGAGACTGACGCGGTGCCCCTCCTCCAGCCGGTCGAGCCGCGCATGCAGCCCCCTGAACGGTTCGCCGTGCGCGGGCAGCACCAGCAGACTGTCGGGTAACGCCCGGAATTTCGTGATCGACGCCAGCCATTCGCCGAGCGGATCGGCTTCGGGCTCGGTAATCGTCACCGACACGTTCGACGTTATCCGCGGCAAAACCTGATCGCCCGCGATCATCAGGTCACCGTCGTGATCGACCAAACAGACATGCTCGGGCGTATGGCCACTGCCGACCCAGACCGTCCAGTCACGCTTGCCAATGCGGATCACATCACCTTCGGTCATGCGGATATGACCGACGGGGAGCGGCGAGACAATCCGCGCGAAATTGCCCCAGCCGCGCGCTTTCATCGCCGCGACTTGCGCATTATTCCAACCCGCCCCGATCAGCTGGTCAACAGCCTCGACCGGCGGTTCATCGCG
>JANOZQ010000177.1:0-1905 GCA_031429555.1 Sphingomonas sp.
TACAAAACACCCTTTTGGGCAAGCGCTTTCAGCGCAACGTCATCGATCCCCAGCGCACCATAAACCGCGCCATTGTCCTGACCCACCGTTTGCGGCGCAATCGAGCGAATGCTGCCCGGTGTCTTAGATAACTTCGGAAAACGCCCTGCATCTTCAGATTGGCCCAGCGCGGATGCGGCACATCGACCAGCGCGCCGCGCGCCTGAAAATGCGGGTCGGCAATCATATCGGCGGGTTTGAACACGCGGCCTGCCGGAATGCCATGCTCGATCATCATGGCTTCGACCGCGTCAACCGTCAGCGTCGCGGTCCAGGCATTGATGCGGTCGTCAAGCTCGGTCTGGTTTTTCCCGCGTGAGATATGATCGACATAGCGCGGGTCGGTCGCCAGTTCGGGCTGGCCCATTGCGGTGCAGAGCCGCCCGAAAACCGTGTCCTGATTGGCGCCAATCAGGAAATCGCCGTCCTTGCACGTATAGACGTTCGACGGTGCAATGCCGGGCAGGACGCTGCCGGACCGTTCGCGGACATAGCCGAACTCGCTGTAATCGGGGACGAGACTTTCCATGACTTGCAGGACAGCTTCGTAGAGTGCTGAGTCGACCACTTGTCCCTCGCCGGTCAGGTCGCGGTGGCGCAGCGCGGCAAGCGCGCCAATGCAGCCATAGGTTGCCGCCAGACTATCACCGATGCTGACGCCCATCCGGCTCGGCGCGCGGTCGGGGTCGCCAACAATGTTGCGCCACCCACCCATCGCCTCGCCAATGCCACCAAAGCCCGCGCGGTCCGAATAGGGACCAGTCTGGCCATAGCCCGAAACGCGGACGATGATGAGGCCGGGGTTTTCGGCGTGAAGTTCGGCGGGCGACATGCCCCATTTTTCGAGCGTGCCGGGGCGGAAATTCTCGATCAATATGTCCGCCGTGGCGATCAGCTTGCGGGCGAGCGCTTGCCCCTCGGCGACGCGCAGATTGGCCGACACGCATTTCTTGTTGCGCGACACGACTTCCCACCACAACGGATAATCGCCCCGCCCCCAGTCGCGCATCGGATCGCCGCCCTTTTGACCATTTTGGCCGGGCGGCTCAATCTTGATGACTTCGGCCCCCATGTCGCCGAGCAGCTGCCCGCAAAATGGCCCCGCGATGAGCTGTCCCATCTCGACGACGCGGATGCCTTTCAACGGTCCAGTATTTTCAGCCGCCAAGCTCATTCGGCGGCAATCCGCCCATAGGATTTAACGAAGTCCCAGACCGGCGGCTTTGGCGCGTCGAGTCCGGTTTCGGCTTTGCAGCGGGCGCGCAGTTCCTCGATCTCGCCGCCACGGTCGAAAATGGTCGCGGGTGTTGCTGATGCCCGCATGCTGGCGCGCAACGCCTCCGTGCCCGCCACGTCGAGGACGCCTTTTGCATCGGCAACCACGCCATAAGTCCGCGCTCCCTCGGACGTTACCAAGCCCTGCCGGATTTCTTTCGCAACCAGATCGGCTTCGCGGTCGAGCGGATCGCCCCAACCGCCGCCGCCCCAGGTAATGAAGTGGAGGAGGTCGCCCTCCTCCACCCGAAGGCTGTCGAGCTTGTTGGCAACGACAGTTTGCGACCCATCGGGCTTTTCGAGAATCTTCCGCGCGCGGGTGCCGGGCTTTCCGCCGTTGACGCCCCACGGATAGGTGAACCAGCGGTCATCGTGGATGCTGACGGTGCCCGCCGCCAGAAAGCGGTAGCTCATGTGGATGCCGTTGCCGCCACGGAACCGCCCCGCGCCGCCGGTGTCGGCGAGCGCTTCGTACCTTTCGATGCGCAGCGGGAAATAGCGTTCGAGAAATTCGTTGGGGACATTGGTGAAACCCGGCCATAGCGAATGCCCGTCAGGGCCGTCGCCGAATGGCTTGCCGGGGATGCCCCC
>JANOZQ010000178.1:0-3399 GCA_031429555.1 Sphingomonas sp.
TGAAACGTCCGCGTTGCCGGGTCTTTCTTCTCGTGTGCTTTGTGCCCCAGTGCACGGCGGACAACGTGGGCCAGCTGCCCTGTTGTCGTCAGCGGACGCGCCGCCACAATGGCGCGGGCAATCCGCCGCGACTTGGGCTCATCGCCCAGCGCATAAATGACGTCGGCGATTTCGGCTTCGTCAGCAGTGTTCACGAAATCGGCGGCACTTGGCCCGGCCTGCTCCATCCGCATATCAAGCGGACCGTCCGACTGGAACGAAAACCCCCGCTCGGCGCGGTCAAGCTGCATCGACGACACGCCGATGTCGAGAACCACCCCGTCGACCGGTGCCGCACGGTCAAGCCGCGAAAAGCAGTCTTCGATGAGAGTCAGCCGATCATGCTTTTCCGCAGCAGCAATCGCATCTGGATCACGGTCAAAGGCGACCACGTCGGCACCCGCGTCGAGCATCGCCCGCGAATAGCCGCCTGCGCCGTAAGTGCCGTCAATATGCGTTTCGCCGGGGCTAATGTTCAACGCGGCCAGCACTTCATCAAGCAATACGGGGACATGCGGCGCGGTCATGCTGCCCCCCGTTCGCTCATCAGCCAGGCACAGCGTTCCTTCTTCCCTTCGTCGGCATTCGGATCAGCAAGAAGGACGTCCGGACTCCAGATTTCGATCGAATCGCCCGCGCCCCAGAAAAATGCGAGCGCATCGAGCTTGCCTTTGCCCTTCAAAAATGGTGGCAGGATGAACCGGCCCGAAGTGTCAAATGGCACATCGTCGAGCGGGCCGAACGTGCCCGACTGAAGCTCTTCGCGATCAAATTCGCGGTCGACTGCGAGCGCACGTGCGGCATCGGCCGCCGTCTGGTCGAAAAGCCGGTCGCACCAGCCAAGATCGCTGGCGCGCAGGCAGCCACGCTTGCGGTCATCGGTCAGCGTCACCTTGGCCTCGCCGCCCTGTCGCTCGACGATCAGGCGCATCGGCGCGGGGAGGGCAACGCGGCCTTTGCCGTCGATACCTTGCAGCGCATAGCCTTTGAAAACCGCCCGATCCGCCACTGTCCCGCCTCAATCCCCGACAGGCAAGCTTCCCCGCGCACCGGATCACGATGATCCGGCGTTTCGAATTCGAATCGCGTCGAGAGAACCCCGCCTCTTGTCGGGATCAAGGCGTATCAGGGGATCAAGCGGTTGCCAACGGTTTTAAGCGGGTCAAACGGGGATTTTGTCGTTATTTCGAAACAGGTTCCACCTATGTTCCTCCAAAACGGTGGTAAATGATCGCAGCAATAGCAACCGCACCAACCGCAATGCCCGCGACGACGGCACTCGAAAGCCGAGTCGATTCGGCACTGCCACCGCCATCAAGCGCTTTCAGCCGCTCCATAATCCACGCAACATTGTCGAAATCTTTCGATCCCCAAACACGCGGATCAAGCATGTCTGCATCTCCGACAAGCAATACCCGCCCCCTACCGATGCGGCAGTCGAGCACTTCGGGCACGATAAGTGTGCAATTCTCCGGCCCCGTCCATGCGCCCGATGCCAATATTCTGACGGCCACACCGTTGATGGAAATGGTGCGCCCCTGACGATCACTGTCGCCCAGCGCGACACCCCAATGGACGAACAGCGGATCAAGCAGTTCGACCGGTGGCGCGCGGCGATTGTCGCCGACCGCATAGCGGCTTGGCCAGACCAGTTCGGGATCAGCAAAAATCATCGCCCGCCCGCCGCCAAGCAGCCATTTGTCAAACGCAACCAGTTCTTCGGGCGTCAACCGGCGCGGCTGGGCGATGACCGCGACGCCGCGGCCCAGTGTCTTGGCGGAAATTGTATCAATCGCACGGACGTCGAATGCCGTTTCGATAATCCGCAACGTCTCGGACTTCCCGCTCCGTCCCGCAAGAACATCGGCAGGCGTCCCCTCACCCCACATCAGCGGCAGCGCCGTCATCAGCGTCACGCGAGGCCGTTCGCTGGCACCGGTCAGCGCAACGGCGAATAACAATGCGATTAGAAATTTCAGTTGGGTCGCTTTGCGGGTGGCGGTGACGCGTCCTTGGCATCGGGGGCCACACCCAGTTGCGCGAGTGGTTCGGTCTTCGCATCAACCGGCACTGGCACCGGGATTGTTGCAACAACGGCAGGCGGTCCCGCCGCTGCCGCATTTTCCGTTGCACTGCGCCGCACGCTGGTTGCGACTGCTGTTGCGACCATCACAATCAGGCCAACCGCGGCAAGCCCCGTCATGCCGACGCGGATGCGTTGCATCCGCTCGCGTGTTTCACCCGCGGTCGGCGGACGTCCCGGAAATCCCATCGGCATATGTCAAATATAGGACTCAATTCGCCTCAAGCCAAGGGAACACCGGCAGACCCTTGGCGCGGAGCCAGTCGGGGTTGTAAAGCGATGATAAATAACGAAAACCCGTATCGCACAGGATCGTCACGATCATTTTACCCGGCCCGATGTCGCGCGCCAGCATCATTGCGCCCGCGACATTGATCCCCGACGACAGCCCCAGACACAGCCCCTCATCGCGCAGCAAAGTCGCGACCTGAACCAGCCCCTCTTGGTCCGAAATCCGGTATTGGCGGTCAATCGGCGCGCCTTCCAGATTGGCGGTGATCCGACCCTGCCCGATGCCTTCCGCCACTGAATTACCTTCGGATTTCAGTTCGCCATGTTCGTAATAGTTGAACAGCGCAGCCCCGTGCGGATCGGACAGCGCGATGATGACTTTGTCGTTCTTCGCTTTCAACCCGAGGCCAACCCCCGCGAGTGTCCCGCCCGTGCCGACCGCGCAAGTAAATCCATCGACCTTGCCCTCGGTTTGCGTCCAGATTTCCTCCGCCGTGCCCGCGATATGCGCGCGGCGGTTGGCAATATTGTCGAACTGGTTGGCCCAGACAGCGCCCGGCGTTTCCTCGGCAATCCGCCGCGAGGTGTGGACGAAATGGCCCGGGTTACTGAACGGCGCGGCGGGCACCAACACCAGTTCAGCGCCCAGTGCCCGCAGCGTGTCCATTTTCTCGCGGCTCTGCGTTTCGGGCATGACAATGATCGTCTTGTACCCCTTGGCATTGGCGACCAGCGCAAGGCCGATCCCGGTATTCCCCGCTGTCCCTTCGACAATCGTCCCGCCAGGTTTGAGCGCGCCGGTCGCTTCGGCATCCTCGACGATATACAGCGCCGCGCGATCCTTTACCGTTGCACAGCGTTTGGCGAACTCGCACTTGCCGATGATTTCGCACCCGGTCGCCGCCTATGGCCCGGCAAGGCGGACAAGCGGCGTGTTGCCGATCAGGGCAATCGGATTGGGGATGATTGTCATCGCTCTGACCTAGCCGCCCGATCCCGCGTCCGCAAACGACGAAAATAGATCAGGATTATGTTCTGCATTTGTT
>JANOZQ010000179.1:0-3345 GCA_031429555.1 Sphingomonas sp.
GTCTCGATCAGGTCGGTGTTCCAGATCATGCTGCGGTCCGACACCTGCACATCCGTAATGCGCGCGGCGACTTTGTCGATCAGGATTTTGCCTTCGTCGAGCAATTCATTGTCGCGGAAGACCGCCGCATGTTTCTGCATCGTCCGCTGCATGTCGAGGCGGATTTCGGCTGTTTTTGATGCGCCCGATGCATGGCGGAACTTGTCGACGCGACCGAGCGCCTGTTCTTCGCTCCCCTTGGGCAGCGGCTTGTGCGCTGTGCCCGGCGTGATGATTTCGGCAAGGCGCTTACCGGTCGCGCGACCGAAAACCACCAAGTCGATGAGGCTGTTCGAGCCGAGGCGGTTTGCGCCGTGAACCGACACGCAGGCGGCTTCGCCAATCGCGAACAGGCCGGGGACGACGCTGTCGGGATTGCCATCCTTCAACGTCACGACTTCGCCATGATAGTTACAGGGGATGCCGCCCATGTTGTAATGCACCGTCGGGGTGACGGGCAGCGGCTGGCGGGTGAGGTCGACGCCCGCAAAGATTTTGCCCGTCTCGGTAATGCCGGGGAGGCGCTCGGCGAGCACGGCGGGATCGATATGATCGAGGTGGAGGTAGATATGATCCTTGTGCGGGCCGACGCCGCGGCCTTCGCGGATTTCGGCGGCCATGCTGCGTGATACGACGTCGCGGCTGGCGAGGTCTTTCGCGGACGGGGCATAGCGTTCCATGAAACGCTCGCCTTCGGAATTGGTCAGATAACCGCCTTCGCCGCGCGCGCCTTCGGTGATGAGGACGCCTGCGCCGTAAATGCCGGTCGGGTGGAACTGGACAAATTCCATGTCCTGCATCGGCAGGCCTGCGCGCAGGACCATGCCGCCGCCGTCGCCGGTGCAGGTGTGCGCTGAGGTCGCCGAAAACCAGCATTTGCCGTAGCCGCCGGTGGCGAGGACCACAGAGTGGCTGCGGAAGCGGTGGATGCTGCCATCCTCCATGCACATGGCGATGACGCCGCGACACGCGCCATCTTCCATGATCAGGTCGAGCGCGAAATATTCGATGTAGAAGTCCGCGTCATACTTGAGTGACTGCTGATAGAGCGCGTGAAGCATGGCGTGGCCGGTGCGGTCGGCAGCGGCGCAGGTGCGCTGGGCGGGCGGCCCTGCGCCCATATTCTGCATCATGCCGCCGAACGGGCGCTGATAGATTTTGCCTTCGTCGGTGCGGCTGAAGGGAACCCCGGCATGTTCGAGTTCGTAGACCGCTTGCGGGGCCTCGCGGACGAGATATTCGATGGCGTCCTGATCGCCGAGCCAGTCGCTGCCCTTCACCGTGTCATACATGTGCCAGGTCCAGTGGTCGGGCCCCATGTTGCCAAGGCTCGCGGCGATCCCGCCTTGCGCGGCGACTGTATGCGAGCGCGTGGGGAAAACTTTGGTGATGCACGCGGTTTTCAGGCCGGCTTCGGCGGCGCCCATCACGGCGCGCAGGCCCGAACCGCCTGCGCCAACAACAACGGCATCATAACTATGGTCGATAATCTTATACGCTTCAGTCACGCGGGAGCCCCTGTGAGTGCCACTTTCAGGATAGAAAACAGCGCGAGGCCACCGGCCCCGAATGTCCAGATATGAAGGATTGCCATGGAAACAATGCGGCTGGCCCCGTGGATGTAATCCTCGATCACGACTTGAAGCCCCATTTTCATGTGCCAGAAGGTGTTGATCACGATCAGCGCCATCGGAACGGCCACGATGGGTGACTGGAGCCAGCCGCGCACCGTTTCAAAACCGAGATCAGGCAGGAGCAGCAGCGAGCCGATCAGCCACAGGATGAGGAACAGATTGCCGAACGCCGTGACGCGCTGGTGCCACCAGTGATGTGCGCCTTCTTTTGCCGAGCCGAGGCCGCGGACGCGACCGAGTTCGCTACCGCCGCGCATTATTGGCCCTTCACAAAAATGAACATCCACATGATCGCGGTCAGGACGACAGCCGCGAAAATGACGACGGTTGCGCCGATGCGGTTGCCCTTCAGCGCGTAGCCCGCACCCGTATCGAGCACGAAATGGCGGATGCCGTTGCCCATGTGGAGGAAGAAGGCGAAGCTGAGGCCGATGGCGACGACGTAGCCGGGCCAATAGGTCGCCCAGCCGAGGAACGTCGCATAGGCTTCCTTGCCGCTTGCCAAGGCAACCAGCCACCAAACGAAGCCGACAATCCCCGCCGTTGCGAGAGCAACTCCCATCATGCGGTGCAGGATCGAGACCAGCATGTGCGGCCCCCATTTGTAAACAGTCAGATGCGGCGAGGTGGGCCGCGTGCGCGTAGGCGTCATTAATATTCCCCGGATGGTTGCGCTGTCCTTAGCCCTGCCGTGCGGCGATGCAACAAAAACGGTAGGGTTTAATGGCTAACGGTCTGTTTACCACTCGGGCGGTATCACGCGTGAACTCAATCACAGGACGACCAAGCGATGACCACGCCGTTCCCATCCAAGTTGCTCGGAAAGCACGGAGCGCCCCAGGATATTCAGATCCGGCTTGCTGACCGCCTGTGCTTTTTCGACGTTGACGGACAGCTGGCGCCGGATTGTGCGCTGGTCTGGGCGGCAATCAAGGACCGAACGCCGGAAATCGGCGAAGCATTCTGGCGGCACATCTATCGGATAAAAAACAATTCAGCTCGTTTTTCACCCGAAGAAAAGGCTGCGTTGCAGGCTAATGGCGAAGTTTACCTTCGCGCGAAATATTCCGCGCCCACCATTCAGGAATGGGCTGACCTCGCCCGCAATCATGCCAATATTGGCCGCCAGATTGGTGATGACCTTGGCATTTCGCTATCCGCATTCGAAGCCGCCAATCAAGTCGTCATCGACATATTGCGTGAAATGTATCTTGATGACCGTGACGTGCTGCGCCGTGCGGTGAGCGCTGTCTTCAGAATATCTATCATCGAAGCAGAAATCATGTCGGCAACAATTGCCGAACTGAAACGACTGGATCTGGAAAAAGAGCGTGGTGAAAGCGCCGATCTGTTCCGCGACCGCATTGGTGCCGAAGTGACCAGCGCATCCGATCTCGGGACACAATTACAGCATCAGGCGGGCAATGCCTCGCTTGCCACGCGTGGAATGCTGGGAAAAGCATCGGAAGTTGCGGCTGCTGCCGAACAGTCCGCTACGGCTATGCGCGATGCCGCGCATACCGCCGCCGGGCTGATCCGCGCGATTGAGGATGCGCGCACCGAAGTCGACCTTGCGGCCGAAGTCGCCACACGAGCGTCGCAGCAAGCCGGGGATGCGGTGAAAGTATCACAGGCGTTGTCGGACACCGCCAAGTCAATTGAATCAATCCTC
>JANOZQ010000180.1:0-2651 GCA_031429555.1 Sphingomonas sp.
CGCGGCAAGATCGGCGGGCGCAATGCTGTCGTCGGAGTTCAGGATTTCGCCTTCATGGGTGGATCGATGGGTGTCGGCGTCGGCGCGGCCTTCGTCGCCGGAGCCCGCGCCGCGATTGCAGACAAATGCCCCTACATCATCTTCACGGCTGCGGGCGGCGCGCGGATGCAGGAGGGCATATTGTCGCTGATGCAGATGCCGCGCACCACCGTCGCCATCGCCGAACTGCGCGAGGCGGGGCTCCCCTATATCGTCGTCATGACCGACCCGACGACCGGCGGCGTCACGGCAAGCTATGCCATGCTCGGCGACATACAGATCGCCGAACCCGGCGCGCTGATCGGCTTTGCGGGCCAGCGCGTGATCGAATCGACGATCCGCGAGAAACTGCCCGAAGGGTTCCAGCGCGCCGAATATCTGCTCGACCACGGCATGCTCGACATGGTCGTGCCGCGTGCCGAACTTTCTGAAAAGCTTGGGATGCTGATCGGTTATCTGGTGGACAAACGGAAAGCGGCATGAACAGATTGATTCCCCTCCACGCCTTCGTGGAGGGGCTAGGGGTGGTTCTGCTCTCGCGATTGCCGAAGAAATGCCACCCCCAGCCCCTCCAGCAAGGGCTGGAGGGGAGCAACATCGGCACGTTCTGATGGCCGATCACGCCCGTTCGGACAATCCCGCTGTGCAAGCACAGCTTGATCGCTTCGCCCAGCTTTCGCCGGGCCGCGACATCCTCGGGCTCGAACGCATCACGGCGCTGCTTGCCACGCTTGGCAATCCGCAACATCGCCTGCCGCCTGTATTTCACGTCGCCGGCACCAACGGAAAGGGCTCCACCTGCGCCTTCCTCCGCTCGATCCTCGAAGCGGCGGGGAAGACTGTCCATGTCTACACCAGCCCGCATCTGGTGCGCTTCAACGAGCGCATCCGCATCGCGGGCAAGCTGATCGACGATGACGACCTCGCGCCCCTCCTGTCCGAAGTCCTCAACCGCGCCGAAGCCTATGCCATCGGCCCCAGTTTCTTCGAGGCGACGACCGCGGCGGCGCTCCTCGCTTTCAGCCGCACCCCTGCTGACCATATCGTCATTGAAGTGGGCCTTGGCGGACGGCTCGACGCAACCAACCTGGTCACGCCCATCGTCTGCGGGATCGCGCAAGTCGGTATCGATCATCAGGCGTTTCTTGGTGACACTTTGGCTGAAATCGCGGGCGAGAAGGCTGGCATTGCCAAAGTCGGTGTCCCGCTGGTTTGCCTGTCACAAATGGCTGAAGCCCTTGTCGCAATCGAAGCTGTTGCTGCCACAGCCCAAGCGCCACTTTTCCTTGAAGGCCGCGATTGGCAGATCGACACAACCCTCACGCCGTCGATGGCAGGCGCACATCAATTGCGAAACGCCAACCTCGCGGCACAAATGGCCAAACACGCAGGCATTGCCGAAACCGCGATCCGCACGGGCATTGCCGACACGCACTGGCCCGCTCGCTTGCAAAAACTAGCACACGGCCCGCTGACCGGCGCCAAGCATGTGTGGATCGACGGCGCTCACAATCCCGCTGCCGCCGAAGCCTTGGCAACCGAACTCGCCGCAAACCGGCATCACCTTATATTAGGCATCCTTGCCAACAAGGATGCCGACGGGATCATCGCACCTCTGGCCGCCCGCGCGCTAAGCCTGACATTTATTTCCGTGCCGAATCACGAAAGCCACAACCCCAAAGCTCTTGCTGCGCGCTGGGGCGGAAAGGCCGCGACGTCGATCAACACTGCCTTGGCAGGAGTCGACGATAATATCCTGATTATCGGTTCGCTCTACCTCGCTGGCGAAGCGCTGCGGCTGAATGGCGAATTGCCCGGCTGAAGAGCCACGCTTCCTGTGGTTACCACTATCGTAATCATTATTTGGTAGCTGGACAGCAGAAGAACGGACCCGCGTTGTGCGGTCACGACATACGAGATCACAGCACATCATGTCCACGCTGCTTCTTCTGGCTTATTTTGCAATCGTTACCGTTGTCCTGACATTGCCTTATCTGGTGCGGCTTCGTGTGCCCGATCTGACTTTACAGACGACAAAGTACACTTGGGGAATGTGGCTGATCGTTTTTTGTGCGGTCAACCTGACGATCGCACGCGGTGGCCTGACCATGCCGGTGGCGCTCGTCCTGATCCTCCCGCTGCTGGTTCAGCGCAATATGCCAGCAATTTTTGGCGGGTTGGCCGCAATTGGCTTGTTCAGCGCAGTGCGATGGTGGGAAGCTGAAGTCGGCCCCCTGCACATTCCGCAGATCGTGATATTCACTGCCTTAGCAGGCCTGCTCCCCTTTTTGCCGCAGTGGTTGCCATCGCCACAGCAAACCGGACGGCAAACATCCGTCTTGCGGGCCATGGCACTGATTTTCATGCCCTTGGGTTTGGCAATGGGTCTATTCACAGCGCCCCTGAACAGCGTACAAGTCGCATCGACGACATGGCACCACTGGAGCGCCTATCTGTCGCCGGTCGAAGCGCTGCTTGCGGGCGGCACACCGTTTCGGGATTTTCCTGTGCAATATGGCATGGGGCCAACACTGCTTCTGGCCGCAGCTTGTGGCCAGAATTGCTGGCAGGGACTTTATCAGGTGACGGTCGTCGCCAACGCCCTGTACTTT
>JANOZQ010000181.1:0-11986 GCA_031429555.1 Sphingomonas sp.
GATGCGCCTGCGCCGTGCGCTTGAGGAAACCGTGATCGAAGGCGTCAAGACCACCATCCCGCTCCACCGGGCACTGCTCGAGGAACCCGATATCCAGGATGGGGCCTACACAATCAAATGGCTCGAGGCATGGCTGGCGCGAGAGGCTGAAAAAGAGCCGGGTTGACAAATATTCAATGATTCCATAATTGTCGAATAATGGAATCGATCGATGCAATTCAGGCGCTCGCGGCCCTTGCTCAGGAACACCGGCTCGCGGCGTTTCGCTATCTCGTGCAATGCGGGGCCGACGGCGCGCCGGCGGGTGCAATTGCCGAAAGCCTCGGCATTCCCGCTTCGTCGATGTCCTTTCACCTTGCCCATCTCGAACGCAGTGGCCTGATCATCCGTGTCCGCAAAAGCCGCTCGCTGATCTATTCGGCTGACTTCACCGCGATGAATGCGCTGGTCGGTTATCTCATGGAAAACTGTTGTGCTGGCGCGTCGTGCGCCACGGAGTCTGAAAGGAAAATCGCATGAAACGGATGCATTTGCACGTCGGCGTTGACGACCTCGACCAATCCATCAAATTCTATTCCACGCTTTTTGCTGCCGAACCCACTGTGCGGAAAGCGGATTATGCCAAATGGATGCTCGAAGATCCGCGCGTCAATTTCGCGATCACCCCGACCAGCCACACCGCCAAAGGTGTCGAACATATCGGCATTCAAGTCGAGACGCCCGAGGAGTTGGCCGAAGTCCACGAACGGCTCAAATCCGCCGGACGCCCGGTGCTGGAGGAAGGCGCGACAACCTGTTGCTATGCCCAGTCCGAAAAGAACTGGATCACCGATCCCGACGGCGTGATCTGGGAAACATTCCTGACCAACGGTGAGGCAACGGCTTACGGTGACAAAATGCAAGTAGCGCAGGCTCACGCCAATCTGGACCGGCTCGAAGCGGCCAACGCGTCAGCCAACTCATGCTGCGCACCACCGCTGGCGTGATTTTGATGGTTGACGCCGGGTCAGACCATGCGCCCGCTATTGCGGCAATCTATGCGCATCATGTCAGAACCGGCACCGCGTCATTCGACACCGAAGGACCGGCGGTCGAAGATTGGCAAACGAAGATTGCTGAAATCCATGCGCGCGGCTGGCCGTTTCTAGTCGCCACGGATGCGGACCGCGTGATTGGTTATGCCTATGCCACGCAGTTCCGTGACCGCCCCGCTTATGCGCACACCTGCGAAAACAGTGTCTATGTGCATCCCGATAGCGTCGGGCGCGGCGTTGGCAGCACGCTGATGTCGGCGCTTATCGAACGCGCGGCGACGGCGGGTTTTCACCAGATGATTGCCGTGATCGGCGGCGGCGAACCTGCGTCCATTGCGCTCCATGCCAAGGCCGGGTTTCGCCACGCAGGCCGGATGGAAAAGGTCGGCAAGAAATTCGGGCGGTTGCTCGACACTGTCTATATGCAGCGCGGATTAGGCGTCGACCATGGGCAGTAGCATGTCACGCGTGCTGGCTGCCGAAGCCATTGGCACGGCACTTCTCGTTGCAACTGTGGTCGGCTCGGGCATTATGGCGGAGCGCCTCGCTGGCGGAAATAATGCCGTTGCGCTGCTTGGCAATACCGCAGCCACCGGTGCAGTGCTTTATGTCTTGATTAGTCTGCTCGGCCCGATTTCGGGGGCGCAATTCAACCCGGTCGTGACATTGCTTCTATCGACGGGGCGTGCACGGTGGATCGTGATCGCCGTGCAGATCGCCGCAGCAGTGGCGGGAACGATGCTCGCGCATGCGATGTTCGGGCATGCGTTGATCGAGATCGGCGTAAAGCTGCGCACAGGTCCAGCAATCTGGATCGGCGAAGTTGTCGCGACATTCGGGCTGTTGATGACCATCCGGCTTGGCGCGCACCATCGACCCGACGCCCTTCCAGCAATGGTCGCGGCATGGATCGTTGCCGGCTATTGGTTCACATCATCGACCAGCTTCGCCAATCCTGCGGTTACTCTGGCACGGGCGCTGACCGACAGTTTTGCCGGGATACGAATGATCGACGTGCCGGGCTTTGTGATTGCGCAGATTATCGGCGCGGCAATAGGTTACCGGTTCAGCGGTTGGCTGATCAAAGAGGAGCAATCATGAAAGCCACCATCTATCACAACCCCGCCTGCGGAACGTCGCGCAAGACGCTGGCGATCCTCGAAGAAACGACGGGCGTTGATCTGACGGTGATCGAATATCTGAAAATACCGCCGACGCGCGAACGGCTGAAAGCGCTCTACGCCAAAGCAGGCATCACGCCGCGCGACGGCATGCGCATTATGGGATCGCCCGCTGAAGAACTCGGGTTAACCGATCCTGCGGCGGGCGACGAAGCCATATTGGATGCGATGGTCGCGCACCCGATCCTGATCAACCGGCCTTTGGTGGAAACCGAAAAAGGTGTCCGCCTGTGCCGCCCGCAGGACGTTGTGCGCGAAATACTTTAGGCGAGGCGATACGAAACCTTGGCGCGGCGACGCATCGAAGCACCGACGATACCAAAGCCGATGATCATCATGCCCCATGTCGCCGATTCAGGGACAGCGGCAACGGCATAGAAAATCTGGCTCTGGTTCTGCGCATTATACAGAAGTTGCGCTTGGCCACCGACCGGAACCGTCCAGGCACCGAGATTGGCAAGATAGCCATTCGCCAGCGTGCGCGCGGTCGCACTCGAGCCGGCCGTTGCCCAGAACTGACCCTGATTTGCCCCGCCCTGAACATCCTTGATCGCGTTCGCGTCAAACGCAAGTTCCCACATGGCAAGCTGCATCGCCGCCGATTGATCGGCATTTGTTGGCGTCACATTGGCGAGAAGCTTCGTCATGTTGAGCGATGTGGCCGCACTGAACAATGTCGACAAAGGCTGGATCGTGAATGTGCCCGGAATGAGCAGCGCCTGGTTCAAATCGACGCAATAGGTATAAAATGTCACTGCGACATTGCCCGCCGACGCATTCGTGCCGTCCAGTTTGAACTGGCCAAAATTGGCAGTGGTACCATTGAATGGACCGCCCGCTGTCAGATGCAGCGTCCCGTCCTGTGAACCAAGCGCGAAGCTGTAGCTATTGACATTGATGGTCGTCGCATGGCTGACCGATGGAACAGCAATCGAAAGTGCCGCAGCAGCGGCGAACGCAAAACTCTTCATGTCCGAAGACCCCCAAAATGGTTTAACCGGCGCGACTCGAATTTATCGTTACGCATTCGTTTACACATTCCGGGAATTGAGTCGAATCTAACAAATCGTTAATGTAGCAAGCAATTCCCGCTGTCCTGTTTTGGAACGGAATCACGTCTCATGATCATGCGCATTTTGAAATGGACCGGCATTGTCCTTCTCGCGGCACTTGGCGCGACGGCTGTGATGTTCTGGACACCCGATACCGATTCCGCAGCGATGCGCGCGAAATATGGATCGCCTGCATCGCAATATGTCGATCTTGGTGACGGCCTGACGGTGCACTTCCGTGCCGAAGGGCCGCGCGATGCGCCGGTGATCGTGCTGTTGCACGGGTCGAATGCATTCCTTCAAACGTGGGACGCGTGGGCTAAATTACTGTCACCGACATACCGCGTCATTCGCCTCGATCTGCCGGGGCACGGCCTGACGGGGGCTTATCCGGCGCGGGCGTATTCGACAGGGGCCTTCGTCGACGTTGTCGACCGCACAATGATAAAGCTTGGCATCAACCAGTTCGTTCTTGGCGGCAATTCAATGGGGGGTGGCGTCAGCTGGGTTTACGCACACGAGCACCCCGAAAAACTGCGCGGGCTTGTCCTGATCGACGCCAGCGGCCAGCCCGAACCCGAGTCGCAAGACCTGCCCATCGGTTTTCGCATTGCGCAAACGCCGGTGCTGCGCGACGTGATGCTCTACATCACGCCGCGTTCGATCATCGAACAAAGCCTGCAACAATCAGTCACAAACCAGTCGGTGGTGACCCCCGCCAATGTGGACCGGTATTGGGAATTGCTGCGCTATCCCGGAAACCGGCAGGCGACGATCGACCGTTTTGCCACCCCGCGCGAACCCGACGTCACCGGTGCGCCAAGATTACCGGTCCCGACGCTGATCCTGTGGGGTGCCGATGACAAGCTGATCCCGGCATCGTCGGCAGCATGGTTCAAAGCGCAGGTGCCGGACGCGAAAGTCATCATCTATCCCGCAGTGGGACACCTCTTGATGGAAGAAATTCCCGAACGGAGCGCCGCCGACCTGTCAAACTGGCTCGCCACATTGCCTGCGCCGCGCTAGATTTGTACGCATGGCAACGATTGCGGTTTACAGTCTGAAAGGAGGCGTCGGCAAAACGACGCTGGCGGTCAATCTCGCCTGGAGTGCGGCGGTCCAGTCTTCGCGGCAGACATTGCTCTGGGATCTGGACCCGCAGGCCGCGTCGAGCTTTCTGGTCAGCGCAGGCACGGTGGCCAAAGATGCCGCGCAGGCGGTGTTCGCCAAGGATGTCGCGCCGCACAAGCTCATCCAGCCGACTGCGATCCCCCGGCTCGACCTGTTGGGGGCCGACACCAGCCTGCGCGGGCTCGACCAGCTGTTTTTCTCGCTGGGCAAGCGCAAACGGCTTTCGAAACTTATCGAGACGCTGGAGAAAACCTACGACCGGATCATTCTCGACTGCCCGCCGGGTCTGACCGAAACCAGCGAACAGGCGATGCGCGCCGCTGACCTGATCCTTGTCCCCGTGATCCCCTCGCCGCTGTCACGCCGTGCGCTCGATGACGTCGTTGCCTATCTCGACCGCGAGCATGGCGGTCATGCGCCGATCCTGCCGGTCTTCTCGATGGTCGACCGGCGGCGGCTGCTACACAAAGAAGCACTGATCGCTGATCCGAAATGGCCGGTCATCCCAATGGCGAGCGCGGTCGAACAGATGACTGTGCGGCGGCTGCCTATTGGTGCGTTTGCGCCGGGTTCGCCCGCCGGCGGGGCGTTTTCGGGCCTGTGGACCGGCGTCGAACGCAAACTGTCGCGCATTAAGGCGTAATGACCGAGCCGCTCGATCCCGACATGCTGCTGCGCGCCTACACTGTCGGCGTTTTCCCGATGGCCGATGACCGAGAGGCCAAATCCGTCTATTGGGTTGAGCCGAAAACACGAGCGATATTGCCGCTCGACGGATTTCACCTATCGCGGTCGCTGGCAAAGACAATCCGGTCGGACCGGTTCGAGACAACCGCCAATGCTGCCTTCGGGTCGGTGGTTGCGATGTGTGCCGAGTCCGCCGACAACCGCCCGGCAACCTGGATCAACAGCCAGATCGAAACAGCGGTCGCAGCGCTCCACGGCCACGGCCATGCGCATTCAATAGAGACATGGTGCGATGGCGAACTGGTCGGCGGACTTTACGGCATTGCGCTTGGTCGCGCCTTCTTCGGCGAATCGATGTTCAGCCGCGCGACAGATGCGTCGAAAGTGGCACTGGCGCATCTCGTCGCCCGATTGCGCGTTGGCGGTTTTACCTTGCTCGACTGCCAGTTCATGACCGACCATCTCGCGTCGCTCGGCGCGGTCGAGGTCAGTCGAAAGCGCTACATCGTGTCGTTGGACGCCGCACTTTCTTCAGCTGCGGAGGCAGCACGCGATGGCGATTTTCTCGCTCTGGGCCGTGTTGGCTCCCCGGACTCGTCGCCGGACATAACGACGGTGTCGGGACCGATATCGGGATGGCTCATTTTGCAGGCTTTGACCCAGACGTCATAAACCGGATGCTCGACGACGTTGAGCGACGGCGTTTCCTTGTAGAGCCAGCCCGAAAAGACTTTGCGCCATTTCGTGTCCGCGCCATTGACGATCAACTGGACGAACGCGCCGGTCAGCTGTTCGCGTTCCCACGGTTCGGTCTGCTCACAGGCTTTCAGCCGGATGACCGCATCGCCGATACGCACTGCCTCGCCCGGCTTCATAGTCAGATCACGCGACAAGCCGTTGCGTTTGTTGAGAATCCCCAAAGTCGCAACGCGTTCGCCCATTGGTGTGGCCGACTTGGAGGTCGGCGCGCGCGGACGTTCTGGTGCTTCGGCCGCAATCGGCGCATCGCTGCTGCGGCTCTGCACAGCGCTCTGGATCGCAGGCGCTGCGGCGGCCAGCCCCAACACGGCAACGCCGCCTCCGAACACCCAAACCTTGGTCATGCCGCGTCGGGACTCCACGCTTCATAATCGCCGGTTGCCGCAGCCCGCCTGCCGCCTGATTCAAGCGCGCCAGCCGGACGGTAAGCAGAAGCCGTGCCGGTCGCATTTGCTTTGGCTTCCTTTTCCCAGCGGCGCGGCGCGGGCAGGCTGACATCGGGAAGTGCATCGACCTGATGATGCAACCAGCCGAACCATTCTGGCGGAACGCGACTGGCGTCATTCGCGCCCTTGTAGATTACCGAGCGACGCGCGCGACCGTCAGGCATCGCTTTGCCTTCGTAATAGATATTGCCCAGCCCATCCTCGCCCACACGCTTTGCGCTACGCAGGCCCAGATGCGTGCCGATGGTGGCACCGTCCCACCAGGTGAAAATTTTGCCGAGAACACTCATGAGCCGTCGATTAGTCCTAGACTCCCCTCCCTGCAAGGGAGGGGCTGGGGGTGGGTATCGCCAGCGGCGATCATAAAGGAACGTCTCTGGAATTGATCGCCTGCGGCGATACCCACCCCTAACCCCGCCCTGATAGGGAGGGGAATTATTTGGGCCATTCGACCTTTGCCGCGTCGGTTATGCCCAGTTCGGCAGCGCGCCCCCCGGCGATTTCAAGCACAGCCGCGACGGGTTCGTCAGCACCGACGGGCTCCAACGAATAGGGCACGGTATTTTCGACCAGCCGTGCGATGCTGCCGTCAGTGCGGATGAAAAACCAGTCCTGCGGGATCGGGCAGTTCTTCATCCAGAAACTGGCGATGCGCGGCGGGTCCATTGGGAAAATCATGCCGCCATCGGGCGCAATCTTTGTACGGAACATGAGACCACGCGCTTGCTCTTCGGGTGTCCGCGCAACTTCGATTTTGAATTTATGGACTTTGCCCGCCGACGTGATGGTCAGTGGCACCGTGCGCGACGCCGTTTCGACATCGGCGCTTCCGGCGCGACATCCGGACAGACCCGCAACAGCCAAGGCAGCAGCAATCAGCAATTTCGAACGAATCAAATCGGTTCAACCTCGGCGACCAGTGGCCCCTTTTCGCCCGGGGTGATGCGCGCATGCAAGGGTTGATCGGGCTCGACTTCCAATATTCCCGCACGGCGCAAGGTTTCCATATGCAGGAATATGTCATCGCCCCCGCCGTCGCGGACGACAAAGCCGTACCCTTTCAAACGGTTGAACCATTTGACGCGCACCGCCTCGACGGGACCGGCAGCGGCGAGGACACTTGCTGTATCGCGGGGCGTCCTTTCGCGTGTGTAGGGTTCGGGGTCGGGCGCAATCGCCGTCGAAACGTCGATTTCGATGATGGCCGTGGCCTGAAGCCCGCGCGGTCCGCGCACGGCATCGCAAGTGACCGTCGCACCTTCGGGCAGCACGCGGCGGTTATGGTCACGAAGCTGCGAGAAATGGACGAGGACATCACCCGCGTCGGTGGTCACGAAACCAAAGCCGCGCGTTGCGTCGAACCATTTTACAATGCCCGATAGCCGTTCGGGCGCAGCGCCTTGGTCGGCCGCTCCCTCATCATGATCTTCGGCCACCATCGTGTCCGCTTGGCTAATCTTGAGCGACTTCATGTCACTACCCCCGCAGCGCATCTATCATCAAACTGCGACGGGGCGAAGGTTCTAATTGTCTTCGCTCTGTGGGCACGGCGATACCGCATTGGTAAACAGCTTGGCAAGATCAAAGCTGTGACCGGCACGTATCATAGCCGCAAACTGCCGCTGGCGCACCTTGGGATCGGTCACAATCTCACCATAAGCCCCGATACGTTTGCGCCGCGCATATGTTTCTGCTGCTGCCAATGCCGCATCATCATCAGGCATCACTTCGGCAGCGAGCTCGCGGTCGATCCCCGCAACCTGCAACGCCACGCCAATCCGCCGCGCACCATAGCCACGTCGCCCGAGCGACGCGGCGCGCGTTTCCGCAAAAGCCCTATCGTCGACATAGCCCAGCGCTGCACAGCGCGCGACAATCGCATCGACGTCAGCAGGCGCGTCGCCCGCCCATCCGCGTTCCTGAACTTTGCGCCGCAAATAGCTTCTGAGCTTTGCAGTCGTCGTTGCGTACCGACCCACATAGTGCAGCGCGACGCGATTTAGCGCATCCGAATCCAGTGCTTTGCGTATCTGATTGTGACGTTTAGAAGTCATGCGCCACGATTGTGCCACAGTCGCGCGGGATTTAGAAAAGATTACCGTCCTGTATGGGGCGGAAAATTCGGGTTCGTTTTTGGAGCATGGTTTTGCAGCAAGTGATGGATAGACCACTGCCGCTCTTGTCCCCCACCGTGACATCGGACGATGTGCCGCGCCGCTTTTCGGATTTCGAAACGCTGGGTGAAGCGCTCGACTATGCAGCGCAAGGTTTGCGTGGGCTGAATTTCCATGATCCGCGCGGCAATCTGGCGCGGGCCTATCCCTATACCGAAATGCGGGTAGAGGCGCTGGCGATGGCGCAGCGCTTGGTCGATTATGGCCTGAAGCCCGGTGACCGGGTTGCCTTGATTGCCGAGACCGGCCCCGAATTTGCCGCGCTGTTTTTTGGCTGCATCTATGCGGGCGCATGGCCCGTGCCGCTGCCGCTGCCGACGTCATTCGGCGGACGCGACAGCTATGTCGATCAACTCGCCGTGCAAATGAAAAGCGCCGGTCCCACGTTGTTGCTCCACCCTGCCGAGCTTGGCGCGATGGCAAACGATGCCGCACGCCTTGCGGGAACAGTGGCAATTGACTGGGAAAGTTTTGCAACGCGCAAAGCGGGCAACGCCCCCCTGCCCGTCGCCAAGCCCGACGATATTGCCTATTTGCAATATTCAAGCGGTTCGACGCGTTTTCCGCACGGTGTTGCGGTCACCCACCGCGCGTTGCTCAACAATCTGTCGGCGCATTCGCACGGGATGGATTTGCAGCCCGAGGACCGCTGCGTTTCGTGGCTACCGTGGTATCATGACATGGGGCTGGTCGGCTGTCTGTTGTCGCCCGTCGCCAACCAGGTCTCGACCGATTACCTGAAAACCGAAGACTTTGCGCGCCGACCGCTGGCGTGGCTCGATCTGATCAGCCGCAACAAAGGCACCACGCTCAGTTACTCACCGACATTTGGTTACGACATCTGCTCGCGCCGCATTTCGAGCCAGAGCCATCCGGCCGACCGCTTCGACCTGTCGCGCTGGCGGGTGGCCGGCAATGGGGCGGACATGATCCGCCCCGACGTCATGCAGGCCTTTGTCGATGCTTTCGGCGATGCCGGGTTCAAAGCGTCGGCGTTCCTGCCAAGCTATGGCCTCGCCGAAGCCACACTCGCCGTCTCGATCATGCCGCCGGGTGAAGGTATTGTTGTCGAGCTGGTCGAAGAGACCGAACTGTCGGGCGGCACGGCTGAATTCGGTCGTCCGCAGCGTTATCGGGCGATCGTCAATTGCGGCAAGCCCGTCAAAGACATGGCCGTCGAAATCCGCGAAGAGGACGGCAATCTGCTTCCCGAACGCGCCATCGGAAAAGTCTGGGCGTCGGGCCCATCGATCATGGAAGGCTATTTCCGCGACGACGTCTCGACGGCCGCCTGCATGAAGGACGGCTGGCTCGATACCGGTGACATGGGTTATATGTCCGACGGGTACATCTACATCGTCGGTCGCGCCAAGGACATGATCATCATCAATGGCAAAAACCATTGGCCGCAGGACATCGAGTGGGCGGTCGAACAATTGCCGGGATTCAAGTCGGGCGACATTGCTGCATTCGCAGTCACGACACCGGGCGGCGAGGAAACGCCCGCAGTCCTCGTCCAGTGCCGCACGACCGACGAGGCCGAACGAACCAAATTGCGCGACACGATCCGTGATAAAGTGCGCTCGATCACCGGCATGAACTGCGTTATCGAACTGGTGCCGCCACGCACGCTGCCGCGCACCAGCTCGGGCAAGCTCAGCCGGGCAAAGGCGCGCAACCAGTATCTGTCGGGCGAGATCCAGCCCTACGCGCTGGCTGCGTGACTTTTAAGAAAAATAACGGTTTGATTACCTTACGCTAACTTATCGCCGTTATCGCCCCGAGCGTGACCAAAAAGACCAACGCTTCCTCGTCTGCATCTCGGGTGCCCGATTGGCTTACCGTGCTCGGCCTTGTCGAACCCAAGGACGCCGACTGGGGCCGCGTGCGTGCCGTACAAATCAATGTTATTCAACGACTTGCACCGGTCAGACTAATTACCAACCTACTCGGAATCGCGTGCATCGTTGCTGTGCTCATTGACCGGGTTCCCAAAATTCAGCTTGGCGGATGGGCCGCTGGTCTTGGCCTGCTTGCAGCTTTTTCGGCATTTCACAAACTTCGCCACAGGACATGGCAGTATCAGACGGCCACGCTGACCGAGCTCCACCGTGAGACATTGTGGTCGACCGCGCTTGCCGTTGGCTGGGCTGCGGTCCCCTTGATGTTCGGCAAATATTGCGGGCCGTCCGAACTCATGCTCATCTGGGCAGCCGTCACGACGATGATGGCGGCCGCAGCCTTTGGATTGTCCGCCGCACCGCTTGCGACGGCATTCTTCCTTGTGGTTTTGGGGTCTGCCGTCTCGACAATGGCATGGAAACTCCATCTGCCCTGGGTCGCGGTCACCGGCGGGTTTTTCACGTTCGGTCTGACAGGATGCGCTCTTTTTGCCGGACGGAACTTCGTGATTCATGAAGCCGCCGGTCTCGCGCTCGCCGAAAAAACTGAAGTGGTCAGTCTGCTGCTTCGCGAATTCGACGATTCGGGGGGGGACTGGATGTGGCAAACGGACGCGTCGAAGTGCCTGACGCATGTGAGCTCGCGTTTTGCTTTCGCGCTGGGCGTTGATACCGAGACGCTTGAGACCAAGCCACTTCTCCAAATTCTGGCGGGCGATGCATGGGAAGCCGGAAACTTTTCCGCCGGCCTGCGAGAACTCGCCGAAAAATTGAAAAAGCGCGAGAGTTTTTCGGATCTGATCCTCCCGGTGACGATCAAAAATGAAGTCCATTGGTGGGAGCTTTCGGCATCGCCGCGTTACGATGACCGGGGGTCGTTCCTTGGTTTCCGCGGTGTCGGCTCGGATGTGACGGCACAGCGCCGGAGCGCCGACAAGATCAACCATATGGCACGCTTCGACACGCTGACCGGACTGCCAAACCGTTTACAGGTTACCGAAGCGCTGACCGAAGCAATGGCCGATGCGGATCGCTGGCGCGGCAAATGTGCGTTCATGATGATCGATCTCGACCGCTTCAAGGCTGTAAACGATACGCTGGGCCACCCCGTCGGGGATCGCCTGTTGACGCGCGTCGCCGACCGGCTGAAATCGATGATGGACGGGCGCAATGTGTGCGGTCGGCTGGGCGGGGATGAATTCGCGGTCGTCGTGTTCGATGCCAGCGACCATAACAAGCTCGAACGATTGGCGCGTGGCATCATTGAGGCGCTGTCGAAGCCCTATGAAGTCGATCAGCACACGCTTTATATCGGCGCGTCGATTGGGACGGCGGTGGGCCCGCGTGACGGCCGATCGGTCGAAATGCTCATCCGTTCGGCCGATCTGGCGCTGTATCGGTCAAAGGACCAGGGCGGCGGATCGCACAATGCCTATGAGCCGCAGCTGCACCAACATGCCGAGGAACGCCGTGTCCTTGAAATCGCGCTGCGCAAGGCACTCGAAAACAACCAGTTCATGGTGCATTACCAGCCCGTCGTGAGCGCCGAGAGCGGCATAATCGAAGGGTTCGAGGCACTCCTGCGCTGGACCCATCCCGAGCTTGGCAATGTCTCTCCCGC
>JANOZQ010000182.1:0-6055 GCA_031429555.1 Sphingomonas sp.
GCGGTAACTCAATGACGAACGGACGCAAAAAGTCCGGCATATTGAGGAGAGAATGATGCCCAAATTTCGCTTGATGCTGTCGGCTGCGCCCGTAATTCTGGCGTGCACTCTTTCTGCACCGGTATTCGCGCAGGACGCACCCGCGCCGCAGGAAGCACAGACTGCTGACGAAGGTGCAACCGGCGACATCATCGTCACCGCGACGCGCCGTTCGGAAGCTCTGTCGGATATTCCGCTCGCTGTGTCGGCCGTGACCGCACAAAGCCTGGCCAATTCGGGTGCCAGCGACATCCGCGCGCTGAACCAATTGTCACCATCACTGCTCGTGTCGTCGACCTCGTCGGAAGCCGCTGCCGGCGGCGCGCGCATCCGCGGCATCGGCACCGTTGGCGACAACCCCGGCCTTGAAAGTTCGGTCGCCACATTTGTCGACGGGGTCTATCGCAACCGTGCCGGTGTCGGCCTTTCGGAACTCGGCGCGATCGACCGTATCGAAGTCCTTCGCGGACCGCAGGGCACGTTGTTCGGCCGCAACGCGTCGGCCGGTCTGATCTCGGTCATCACAGCCAAACCTTCGTTCAATTTTGGTGCAACCGGTGAAGCGACCTATGGCAATTACGACGCGATCCGTGTTGGCGGCGGCATCACCGGTCCCTTGGGCGAAACGATTGCAGCACGCGTCGACGGGATTTATTTCAAACGTGACGGTTTCCTGAAAGACGCCGTATCGGGCCGCCGGATCAATGGTCGCGACCGCTGGCTTGTGCGCGGGCAAGTGTTGTTCCAGCCCAGCGACGACCTCTCGGTCCGCATCATCGGCGATTATGCCGACCGCAAGGAAGAATGCTGCGGCGCCGCCTATTTGCCCGCACAGAACGTCGCGCGCGCGACTGACGGCAGCCTCGTTTACAGTGCCAATTCGATCGCTGGCATCGAACGCGCGCTGGGTGGAATCATCAGCGACGACACGTTCAAGCGTGACGTATCGATCACGCCGGGCATCGGCTATCGCGGCGACGTCAAGGATTGGGGCATTTCGGGCGAACTGAACTATAGTTTTGGCAATGCAACGCTGACGTCGATAACGGCTTACCGCGATTGGAAACTCACGCGCGGCCAGGACGCCGACTACAATAATTTGTCGATCCTGCAGCGTCCCGGCACCGATGCCAACGCACAGCGCCAGAGCTTTCAGACATTCACACAGGAACTTCGCCTTCAGGGGACTGCCTTCGACGACAAGCTCGACTGGTTGATCGGCGGCTATTACGCCAACGAAATCCTGAAGCTGCGCGACAATCTCGAATATGGTACGGATTTCGAACGCTATGCCAATTGCGTCGTGGTGGCCGGACTGGCCGGATCGGCCGGGCAGCCTTCATTGCTTCAGCCTGCAAACCCCGGATGTATCAATCAGCCGCTGGCGGCGGCTATCGCAGGGGGCGCGGCGCCCCTTGCCTTGCGCGGTCCCGTCGGCATTTTCTCGGGGTCTGCAGTTCCCGGTGCGGGCATCCCGGCCACCGGACTGTTTGGTTACCGCAACGTGGCTACACTCGCTGGCGTTCCCGCAGCCCAACTCAACGGCACGCGGCTCAACGACACATTCAAGCAGACCAGCCGGAATTTCGCGATCTTTACACACAACGTGATCCGGTTCACCGACTGGGCGTCGCTGACGCTCGGCGCGCGCTACACGAACGAAAAGAAGACGCTTGATGCAACCTTCTCGGACAACAACACGCTGTGCGCTGCGCTTCGTCTTCCTGCCAATGCGGGACTTGCCGGTCTGGCTGCACTGCCCTGCGTTATTCCGAACGTACCGGGCGGTGCCTATTCACAGAACGGCGCGGTAAAGAGCGAAGACAAGATCACCGGGACCGCGGTACTGAGCTTGAAGCCGGTCGACGATCTGCTTGTCTATGCAAGCTTCTCGCGCGGCTACAAGGCGGGTGGTTTCAACCTCGACCGGTCGGGCCTGACCTACGGCGCGCCAAATCTGAATCAGCTGACATTCGAACCCGAAATCGTCAATTCGTTCGAGCTTGGGTACAAGCTGAACAAACCCGGCTTCGATCTTAACATCGCCGCATTCTATCAAAAGTTCGGCGGCTTCCAGCTCAACACATTTAACGGCGTGAATTTTATCGTCGTCAATGTTGATAGCTGCAAGACGTCGCTCAATGGGGCCGACCAAGATTTGAGCAATGCAACGGGCGCATGCACCAGCGGCAAAAAGCCGGGCGTGTCGTCCAAGGGCCTTGAAATCGAAGCTTTCCTGCGTCCGGCGCGGCATGTCGCCGTCAATCTCGGCCTGACCTACACCAACACCAGCTATGCGAACGATCTGATCGGCGTAAACGGCACGGCATTCCCCGGCGCACTTTTCCAGCTGCCCGGTCGTCGTCTGTCGAACAGTTCGCAATATGTCGCGACCAGCTCGTTCAGCTGGACCCCGCCGATTGGCGACAGCGGCTTGTCGGGTCTGGTCTATGTCGACACCCGTCTACAGAGTGACACGAATACCGGTTCGGATCTCGACATTGAAAAGGTGCAGGACGCTTTCGCCGTCACGAACGCGCGTATCGGCCTGCGCGGCTCCGAGCAGAAATGGGCGCTGGAACTCTGGGCGCAGAATATTTTCAACGTGAACTATCAGCAGGTCACCTTCGACGCCCCGCTGCAGGGAAGCGGCACTACACGCCAGACCGCGCAATTCGGCACGGCGGCGACGCAGCTTTACGGAGCATTTCTCGCCGAGCCACGCACTTATGGCGTAACCGCGCGGTTCAAGTTCTGATTGGCTTCAGGCGGCGGCCTTTTCGGTCGCCGCCACCACGCCTGTCGCGGCTTCGAGCAAGCGCTTCTCCAGTGCTTTCAACCGCACCGTCCCATCGACCTTCCCGCCGATAAGGTCGGTAACATAAAACACGTCGACGGCGCGTTCGCCGTAAGTGGCGATGTGTGCCGAGCTGATCGTGACCTTTGACTGGAACAGAGCATAGGCAAGCGCATTGAGCAGTGCGGGGCGGTCGCGCGCGTTCACTTCGATCACGGTGTAACGGTTCGACGCCTTGTTATCGATTAGCACGTTGGGCTGGATTGCAAATGCGTCAGCGCGGGTGCGCGACAACGGACGCGCAGCGAGGCGATCATCGAGCCGCGCACGGTTGGCAAGCGCGTCCTCGATACCTGTCGCGAGCCGTTTCAACCGCGCGTCCTCGTCAAACGGGCGTCCGAACGGATCCTGCACAAGGAAATTATCGAGCGCCATGCCGTCGCGCGTGGTGTGGATGCGCGCATCGATAATGCTGGCGCCTGCCAAGTGGATCGACCCCGCCAGCCGGTAGAACAGACCGGGATGGTCTGCGGTGTGGACGGTGATCAGCGTCGCCCCGCGCGCCGGATAAACTTCGGCGCTGACCGCCAGCGCTTTGTCGCCCGCATCGGCAACATTGTGTGCGTTACGGAGCAGGATATCGTCGGGTTCGGCGATCCAGTAGCTTTCCGGAAAGCGCTTGCGATACGCCTCGAACCGCGCAGCATCCCAGTCGAGAGCGGCGGCCAATGCTTCCTGTTTGGCCGCAATCTTTTCGCTGCGGCCCGATTGCTTGTGCCCGAGGCGAAGAACTTCTTCGGCTGATTCATAAAGGTCACCGAGCAACTGGCGCTTCCACCCGTTCCAAACACCGGGCCCGACCGCGCGGATGTCCACCACCGTCAAAGCGAGCAGCAAACGCAACCGTTCGGGCGATTGCACCGCTTCGACGAAATCCATGATCGTTTTGTAATCGGACAGATCGCGCTTGAACGCCGTCGCCGACATCAACAAATGCCAGCGCACCAGCCAAGCCACGGTTTCAGTCTCGGCGGGCGTAAAGCCGAATCGGGGGCAGAGCTTCAGCGCGACTTCGGCACCGAGCACACTATGGTCGCCGCCGCGCCCTTTGGCGATGTCATGCAGCAACACCGACATGTAGAGCACCCGGCGCGACACGAGCTGGTTGACGATCACAGTCGCGAGCGGATGGTCGGCTTTGAGGTCGCCGCGCTCGATCCGCGCGAGCAGGCCGATGGCGCGGATGCTGTGTTCGTCCACCGTATAATGGTGATACATGTCGAACTGCATCTGCGCGACGACGCGCCCGAAATCGGGCACGAAACGGCCAAACACGGTCGCTTCGTTCATCCAGCGCAGCACGGTTTCGGGGTCACGCGGCGATGTCAGCACAGCCATGAAAAGAGCGTTCGCCCGAACGCTCCCCCGCACTTTCGCGTCGATCAGTTTGGCATCGCGGTTGGCCGCGCGCATCGCTTGCGGATGGATTTCGAGGCCGTGTTCGTCAGCCAGCGCAAAAATTTCGACGAGCCGCACCGGATCAGCCTGAAACCAGTTATCCGAAGGCAGTGCGAGCCGCCCGCGATCAAGCACAAAACCAGATAGTTTCCGCGGGCTTCGCATGAACCCGGCGAGCGTGAACCGTCGTCCTTTCGCAGCCATACTGTCGTCAAGATGCGCGAGAAATACACCCGTCAAATCGCCGACATGCTTTGCCATCAGGAAATAATGCTGCATGAAACGCTCGACTGCGGAACGTCCGGGCCGATCAGCGTAGCGCATCCGCCGCGCGATTTCGGGCTGCACATCGAAGGTCAGCCGGTCTTCGGGTCGATTGGTGACACTGTGCAAGTGGCACCGAACGGCCCAAAGAAAGTTCTCCGCCTTCTGAAATTGCCGCAGTTCGGGTTCGGTCAGCAGCCCCTTGTCGACCAATTCGGCGACCGTCTGCACGCGGTGGACATATTTGCCGATCCAGAACAGCGTGTGGAGATCGCGCAGGCCCCCTTTTCCTTCTTTCAGGTTCGGCTCGACGACATAGCGGCTGTCGCCCATGCGCTTGTGCCGCGCGTCACGCTCGGCGAGTTTTTCGGTGACGAAAGCGCGCGCTGTGCCCGCAACCACTTCGGCCTGAAACCGTGCTGACGCTTCATCGTAAAGCGGCTGATCGCCCCACACGTAACGCGCCTCGAGAAGCGCGGTGCGGATTGTCAGATCGCCCTTGGCCATGCGGATCATTTCATCGAGTGACCTCGACGAATGCCCGACTTTCAGGCCCAAGTCCCACAATGTGTAGAGCATCGACTCAATGACTTGCTCGGTCCACCCCGTCTGTTTCCACGGTGTCAGAAACGCGATGTCGACGTCCGAAAACGGTGCCATTTCGCCGCGCCCGTAACCGCCCACCGCCAGCAGCGTCAGCCGTTCGGAAGCGGTTGGATTGCCCAGCCGGTGGAGCCGCTGCGTCGTAAAGTCATAAGCGAGCCTTAGAATCTGGTCGGTCAGAAAAGCCTGAGCCGACGCCGCATCATTGCCACGCTGAGGGTGTTCGGACAGGCGGCGGGCAATCTCGGCGCGTCCTGCTTCAAGCGCAGGTTTCAGAACGCCGACAGCCTGCGCGCGCAGATCATTGCCCTCGATACCCGCCAGCACATCGCCCAGCTCTCGTCGGTCGATAATGGCACGGCGGTTGACGATAGTTTCGAAACGCGACGACATGGCCACACTCTAAAGGGCTTGCGCGCGCGCGTCACGCAATTAGGGCTTGTCGGGTGGATAGTGATGCTCTTGCCCATTCCGGAATTGATGCCCTGAGGCGCGGCGACGCGGCATCGGCGCGCGTTGCGTTCGGAACGATTACGGCAGCCGGCAACGCGCCGCCGCAGTCATGGCTACTGCTTGCGCAAAGCTGTGCCTTGCTGGGCGATCATCCGGCGGCCAATGTGGCGCTTGATACTTTCCTGCGGATTGAACCGCGAAATCTCTATGCGCTGTTAATGAAGGGCGACACTTACGTCCGCACAGGTGACGACCGCGCGGCAGTCAGTTGGTATACGATGGCAATCAACGCCGCGGCGGGGCTGACCTTGCCGCCTGATCTAGTGACCCGACTTGACGCCGCGCAGGGTGTTCTTGCGAAGGCAGGCGGTAATTTTCGGGAGCATCTGGATGCGACGTTAGCGGCGCGCGGTGTCGTGGGTGCAGGACCGCGCTTTGCCG
>JANOZQ010000183.1:0-3930 GCA_031429555.1 Sphingomonas sp.
CTGCTCGACAATGCCTGTGGCGGGACGTGGTATGCCTATATTTCCAAACGTCCTGCGTATCGACGCGCCGACGCCGCGACGCTCCAGCGCGCCATTGAATTAGGCGAGGCAGCTGTTGAAGGCAGCGCTGACCTTGTCGAACTCAACACGCGCTCTCTGGCTTGGCGCGGCAAGGGATAGGCCCAGGATGTTGTTTTGAAGTCGAACGCGTGAACGAACAATGATAAATCCGGTTCAACTTGCCCGTCATGTATTTCAGGTTCAAAACGCGACAATCAGAAAAACACAGGAGATTCCCATGCGTGCTTTTGTCATTGCTCTGCTCCTTGCCACCGCCGCCACACCCGTCGCCTTTGCCAAGCCAACGCCGATTGCTGCCGCGGTCGCTGCCAAGGATCGTCCCGCTGATGCCGTCGTGCAGGATGCAAGCCGCAAGCCCGAAGCAGTCCTTAAATTCATGGGCCTCAAGCCCGGTATGAAGGCGTTCGACCTGTTGACCGGCACGGGCTATTACGCCGAAATCATGGGGCGTGCGGTCGGGCCAAAGGGTAGCGTCGTTGCCTATTCCCCTGCCAATTATAACCCCGAGCCGATCAAGGCGGCGTTCGCCACTCTGACTCCGCGCGTGCCCAATGTCCGGCTGGTCAGCAATCCCGCAGAGGCGTTTGTGCCCAGCAGCTATGATTTCACGATGATCCATCTGAATTACCATGATTTCTATTTCGAAAGCGAGAAGTTCAACATTCCGCGCACGGACCCGAATATGGTGCTGACGGCATTGTTTGGTGCAATGAAACCAGGCGGGATTGTTGCCGTCATCGACCATGTCGGCCCTGCGGGGGACACGCGAGCGGTGGTCGATAAGCTCCACCGCATTGATCCCGAAACCGTGAAAGCCGATTTCGCACGCGCCGGATTTGTCTTTGATGGCAGCAGCGAGACGTTGCGTGTGCCCGCCGACGATCACAGCAAGAATGTCTTCGACCCCGCCATCCGCGGCAAGACCGACCGCTTTGCCTTCCGGTTCCGCAAGCCGAAATGAATGAAGCGATCGCGGTTACCGATATTGCGCGGACGATACAGCTTGCCGTGGCACCGGTTTTTCTGTTGGCAGGAATCGGCGCGTTCATGAATGTGATTGCGGGGCGGCTCAATCGCGTGGTTGACCGCTCGCGCTTTCTCGAACGTTTACATCCCGACACCGTAGGCGAAGAGCATGATCGCCATGTCCGCGAGCTGCGCTTGCTCGACCGGCGGATTACGCTGGCGAGCAATGCAATTTTCCTGTGCGTGGCCAGCGCGATCACAGTCTGCTTTGTCGTGACGTTGCTGTTCGTCGCGGAAATGGCCAACCTGAATTATGGGGCCAGCGTCTCGATCCTGTTTGTGCTTGCCATGGCGCTGCTGGCGTCGGGCCTGATCCTGTTTCTGATCGAAACGCGCGTTGCAGTGGGCGGCATCCGCGTCCGAGAGGAACTGCTGGAACGCCAACGACGGCGTACACGCTAAACTGCTGGTTACATCATCGGTTTGGGACCGGGGGGCGGAATTTCGCTGGGACCACCACTCGACGATCCACCGCACGCGCTCAGCAGCAACATCAGCCCGATGACGGGCACCAATCCGGATTTGCGAAATTTCATCACTATTTCCCTTATGACGTGAATGATAAACGTCCGTCCGACTGAAATGTTTCGTGCATTACAATATGCCGGTTGCAGCTTCAGTGGCCTGCTTGTTCACCGCGTTCCAGCCCTGACGCCGCGAGTTGCGCATCGATCATTGCCATCAGCCGCGCAAGGCCTGCTTCGTCCTGCGCTTCGGCGCGCGCAACGAGCACGTCCTGTGTGTTCGAGGCGCGGAGCAGCCACCAGCCATCGGGCGTATTCACCCGCGCGCCATCCGTGCGGTTGACGTCGGCGCCTTCGGCCTCAAGCCGGTCAAGCACTTCGTCGATGACCGCGAACTTACGCTCTTCGGATACCTGAAAGCGCATTTCGGGCGTGTTGACCATCGGCGGCATCGCGTCCTTGAGTGCGGTCAGCGACCCGCCCTGTGATGCGACCGCGCGGATCAACTGGATCGCGGCAAACTGCGCATCGTCGAAACCGTAAAAGTCGTAATAATCCTTTGCAAAGAACACATGGCCCGACATTTCGCCAGCGAGCGGCGCGCCGGTTTCCTTCATCTTGGTCTTGATCAGGCTGTGCCCGGTTTTCCACATCAGCGGCTCGCCGCCGAGTTCGGACACGCGGTCATACAATGCCTGTGACGCTTTCACATCGGCAATGATCGTCGCGCCGGGCAGTGCTTTCAGGACGGGCTCGGCGAGGATGCTCAAAATCTGGTCTCCCCAGACGACGCGGCCCATGCCATCGACAGCGCCAATGCGATCGCCATCGCCATCGAAAGCCAGTCCGAAATCGAGCTTGTTGTCCGCGACGAGTTTTTTGAGGTCGCCTAGATTCTTCTCTTCGGTGGGATCGGGATGATGATTGGGGAACGTGCCGTCAATATCGGTGAAGATCGTGAAATGCTCGCCAGGCAGCAGCGCGACGAGTTTTTCGATCACTTCGCCCGCCGCGCCATTTCCCGCGTCCCAGCCGATGCGGAACGGTCCGGCGTCATAATCGCGGACCAGTCGCGCGACATAATCGTCGATTATCACGTAGTCGCTGACCGACCCCGCGCCCGTTTCCCAGTCAGCCGCTTCACCCAAGCGGTCGAGGTCGCGGATGTCGGCCCCGTAAAAGGGCGCATGGGCAAGTACCATCTTGAAGCCGTTATACTCGCCGGGATTGTGACTGCCGGTTACCTGAACGCCGCCGTCGACCTCGAGCACCGCCTCGGCATAATAGAGCATGGGCGTCGGGCCCAAGCCTACGCGCACGACGTCTATGCCGGTTTCACGAAGCCCGCGGACAAGCTCGCCCTCAAGGCTGACTGAACTGACGCGCCCGTCATAGCCGACGGCCACTCTCGTGCCGCCGTTGCGCCGCACCCGCGTCCCGAACCCGCGCCCGATGGCATAGGCGTCGGCTTCGCCCAGCGTTTCGCCGACAATGCCGCGGATGTCATATTCGCGGAGCGAAGACGGGTGGAAGCGATGCGTCATAGGAAGTCCTTGTGGTGAGATGCGTAAACCCGCGTGGGGGTTCAGGGTTTCAACATCGTGTCACGCGCCAGATTGATCCGCGCGGCAAGTTCGGCATTGCCACCAGCATCGGGATGAACCTTGGCAATCAGGCGACGGTGCGCTTCGAGCACGGCTTCGCTGTCTGCCTCGGCGCTGACACCCAGCAGTTTGGCAGCTTCGCCTTTGCCCATGCCCGACGGTTTGGACAATGCGCGTTTGCCGAGGAAGTAGAGCGCCGCAAGCAACGCGACAAAGAGGATAATCTTCATGAAAAAGCCAGTTGCAATGTTGCTTCCTCGCGCACAGGCAGGGCGAAAGCCGAGACCATTTCGCGCAATTCCTGGCGTGCAGCAATGTGGCTCAAGCCTACCGATTCGATGGCACCGACGTCCAGCAGCGTCAGCCCTTTCGGAAATAGTTCGCGGTAAATCACCCGCTCGCCAAGACCCGGGATGACCCGGAATCCGACTCGTTTCGATAGCTCGGTCAGTGCCGCTCCGACACGCCGCATGTTATGCGCCTCGAGATGCTGGAGCCGATTGCGCAGCACAACCCAGTCCACAGTGCCGCCGTCGTTCTTCGCGCGGACCTTGCGCAAATCCCAGATGAGTTCGGCATAGAAGCTCGGCTTCTTGACCTTGAACGTCTCCGAATCGACCTGCCCGATCAGGTCAAGGTCAACGAAACTGTCGTTAATTGGCGTTACCAGCGTATCGGCCAGCGCAATCGCTGTGCGCGCCAGCGGATCGTCGCGGCCCGGCGTGTCGACAATGATGTAATCGCAGCCGTGGCCC
>JANOZQ010000184.1:0-2952 GCA_031429555.1 Sphingomonas sp.
GCGTGCCCATGTAAAGATTTTCGCCTTCTGGCGTTTCGGCGTCATCTTGGTCGGCATGTTCAAACGTATCCGTCGACGCGAGATGACGTGCATGAACCAGCGCACTGGCCGCGAGCTTGTCATCCCAACCGAGCGCAGGCATCCCATAATCCCGCCGCGCTGCATTATGGCGTTCGAGCATTGCCGATTTGAGCAATATGGCACCGCGTGGTTCGACTTTGCCGTTCCAGCGCACAGTGCCGCGTTGAAACCGGTCCTGCGCCAGCGCTGGTGCCCCCAGAAGAGTTGCCATAAGGACTGCGCGAACTATCATGACGATGACCCTTGCCCCGGCAGTACTGAACAAGCGCCTAACCGCGCCGCTTGCGCTTTATATACATTGGCCGTTCTGCATTTCGAAATGCCCCTATTGCGATTTCAACAGCCATGTTCGCGAGGGCGTCGATCAGAATGCATGGGCATCGGCACTGTTAAATGATCTGACGCACGAGGCGTCGCTGACACAGGGCCGAACGCTTGGATCGATCTTCTTTGGCGGCGGCACACCTTCGCTTATGCCGCCCGCAACGGTTGCTGCGCTTATAGATGCTGCCGTCCGGCATTGGCCAGTCGCCGACAATCTTGAAATCACGCTGGAAGCCAACCCCTCATCGGTCGAGGCCGCGCGCTTCGCCGATCTTGCGCGGGCTGGAGTCAACCGCACATCGCTCGGGTTGCAAGCGCTCGACAATGCGGCACTCCATTTTCTCGGTCGGGCGCATGACGTGGCGGAGGGGCTGGCCGCACTTCATACAGCGCAACAGCATTTTGTGCGCGTCAGTTTCGATCTGATCTATGCGCGGCCCGATCAATCGCCGGAAAACTGGGCACATGAACTCGACCGCGCCATCGGATTCGGCAGCGAGCATCTTTCGCTGTATCAGCTCACCATCGAACCCGGCACGCGCTTTGCCACACTCGTCCAGCAGGGCACGTTACGCCCACTAGACAATGACCGTGCTGCCGACCTGTTTGAAACCACGCGCTCGACAACAGCCGCCTGCGGCCTGCCCGCCTATGAAATCTCGAACCACGCGCGCTGCGGTGCAGAAAGCCGCCACAACCTGACCTACTGGCGCTATAATGACTATGTCGGCATCGGCCCCGGTGCGCATGGCCGCCGCGGGGGCATGGCCACTGTCCGCCACAAAAAGCCCGAAAACTGGATGAATGCTGTCGCGCGCAACGGCCACGGCTGTCAGACCGAAATACCGCTAAACGGCCATGAACGCGCCACCGAATCCCTTCTGATGGGCCTGCGCCTTCGCGAAGGCGTTGATCTGGCTCGTATCCGCGACGAGAGCGATGTTGCCGCGCCGGTCAATCTAAGGGCGGTCGCAAATCTACAAAGGCTCGACCTGCTGATGCTTAACGACGATCACCTGACCGTCACCGAAAGCGGAATGCTGCTGCTCGACTCAATCCTCGCTGAAATCGTCGCCTAGTTCCCGAAACCGCGCGGTGCGGGTGATACAACCGTCGATCCCGCTGTCCCGGCCTGCTGCACTTCCAAGGCGCGCTCGACCACGCCATCACGGTCAAAGCGGAATGCGCCATCAATTCCACTGAATCCACCAGCATCCGTCAGCCGCGCCGCAGGAAATGCCGATCCCGGCCGCCAATCGCCGGCAATCCGGGTCACCAGCAGCACTGAGTCATAACCAAGACTTGCCAGCCGATACGGTGATTTGCCGAACCGAACACGATATTTGGTCGCCAGCTGATTGTATAATCCGTCGGAAACACTCGCGAACCACGCCCCGCGCAGCGCCGGACTCGCAGCCAGAGCGCCTTCGGTGTTCCACAATTCGGTGCCCAACACCTTTGCTGATGCCCCACCCTTTGCGCGGATTATCGGCACCGCCTGAATTGCCGTCCGTCCCGAATCGGCGATCAGGATAGCCTCGTATGCCGATGCCTGGCTGATCCGCGTGATTGCCGCCGTGATCGATCCCCCGCTGCGGTCAAACGTCTGCAATGAAACAACTTGCCCGCCCCCAGCTTCGACCGCACGGATAAATGCGGTTGATGCGCGTTGGCCATAAAGACCCGCAGGCACCAGCCCCGCAAATTTCGAAAGCCCTTTTGACCGCGCATAGTCGACAACACGCTCGACCGACTGGACGGGCGTATAGCCCATCACGAATGTACCGTTTCCAGCAACGCCGGTGTCATTCGAAAATGAAATGACCGGCACTTTCGCGGCGCGCGCGATCGGCGCAACGGCGCGCACGTCATCGGCCAGCAACGGCCCCAAAATCAACCGGTTCCCCTCGGCCAGCGCCCGCTGCGCTGCGGCTGCTGCCCCGGTCGCTGTGTCATACATGGTCACGCGGATGCGCGCGCCGCCGGTATCGAGCACCGCCATATTTGCGGCATTGGCAATCGACGTGCCCACGCCTGCATTTGGCCCCGTCAGCGGCGCCAGCAACGCAACGCGGTTTCGTTCGGTATCGGTCGGCAGCGACGGCGTCCCAGGGTCCGGAACAACCACAGGGGGCACGTCGACCGTTTTCGGTGGCCCTTTTGGAACCACCGAACAGCCCGCAACCGATGCAAAAAGTGCGAGAGTGGCAATGCGAACCAAGCGCGCCCCTTGCCGCGTGACGACTGCCTCTGCCATGACCCTGATCCTATGTCTGTACCTTTGAGTCCCGGCCTTTACATCGTTGCCACCCCAATCGGCAATCTTGGTGATTTGTCACCGCGTGCTGCTGCGACGCTTTCCACCGCCGATGTTATCGCCGTTGAAGACAGTCGGGTGACCGCAAAGCTGCTGCGCCATATTGGTGTCAAGCGCCCGATGGTGCCCTATCATGACCACAGCGGCGAAGGAGTCCGCCTTGCCCTTATTGCGCGCATGTCTACCGAGGCTGTCGCGCTGGTTTCCGACGCCGGAACGCCGCTTATTTC
>JANOZQ010000185.1:0-1593 GCA_031429555.1 Sphingomonas sp.
AAATCGCGCGCGGTGCGGACGGGCAGGGCTTTCCAGACGTCGAGCCCACTCGCCATCCGGAGTTGCGATACAAACGCGGGCCACTCGTCACCGTGCAGCTGGATGACATCGAGATGCACCCGCGCGCGGACGCGATCGATGTCGTCAGTGGTTGGATCAACGAACAGGCCGATGACTTTTGCTTTACCCTGAACACGCGCAGCAAGTGCCGCTGCCTGTTCAGGCGTCAGGTTACGGGGGCTTTTTGAAAAGAACACGAATCCCACATGGCTCGCGCCACCTTTCAGCGCGGCATCAAGGGTTTCGGGAGTTGAAATCCCGCAAATTTTGACGTGGATTGCCAATGTTACGACAAACAGGAATCGTCTGGTGGGAGCGCCGCCGCGCCGAGATCGCGCTGCGCTTTTGCGAGCAAGCGCGTTGCATCATCGCCGGTGCGCAGCTTGGCCGTCTTTTGCACTGCGCGAACCAGCGCGCCGCTGCAGGTGGCCATGTCCTTCATCGCCGAAAGTAGCGATGCGCGCCGCGCTTCGATCAATTCACGCGACGGGGCAAGATTCGATCCTGCATCAAGCAGACCACTTCCGTGCCGCAGCTTCAACGAGTTGGTGACCGTGTCGGCTACCCAGCCTGCTGCAACAGCCTCTTTGCTCCATTCGCGACTTCGGTAGTTGACGATAAAGCCCTCGCCATAAACGCCAAACGCGACGGCTGTTGCCGCGGCTTCCTGGTCGCTGAGGTTCGCTTTGGTGAGCCAGTCGGGTAGTCGGGTCGTGCCGCTGCCCGGTGCCTCGTGGACGGCATCAATTGAGAGCAGGCGCAGCCGCGACGGCAGGTCGTTGTAGGTCGCGACAGCTTTGGCAAGCGCGCTGCCGTCAGCGTGCGCGGTGGTGGCAACAACCGTCAATGCAGCGGCGATCCCAATGGTAACCAGTTTCATCGTCATCTCCTTACAGTGTCGCCTCAATGGCCCTGACAGCGCTGTCGGGGTCTTCAGCTTGCGTGATCGGGCGACCGACGATCAATATGCTAGCACCGTTATCCAGTGCCTGTCGTGGTGTCACGATACGTTTCTGGTCGCCGATCTCGCCATTGGCGGGGCGGACACCCGGAACGACGAAAAACCCTCCAGGCCAGAACTTATGCGCGGCTTTGACTTCGTTTCCTGAACAAACGACGCCATCGAGACCGGCTTCACGCGCCGCTGCGGTGAGGCGCATGACCTGATCGTGCGGGCTGCCCGTAACACCCGCTGCCGCTAGGTCGCTTTCGTCCAGGCTGGTCAGTACCGTGACAGCGACAACCTTTGTGCCCGTCGGCGCGGCAGCTTTGGCGTCTTCCATCATCGACCGGCCACCGGCGGCATGAACCGTCAGGATCGCCGGATCGAGCGGGCGCAGTGCCTGCACTGCTTTCGCCACGGTATTGGGAATGTCGTGGAGTTTGAGGTCCAGAAAAATCGGCAGATGGAGCTTTGCCATTTCATGAACACCGCTGCGCCCATTGGCGGCGAAGAATTCCAGACCCAGCTTGATGCCGCCAACATGCTTGGCGACGCGCTTGGCAATGGCTTGCGCGCGCTCCAGATCGGGC
>JANOZQ010000186.1:0-4040 GCA_031429555.1 Sphingomonas sp.
CGCGGCTCGTCAAAGGGGCTTATTGGGACAGCGAGATCAAGCGGACTCAAGAGGCGGGGCTGTCCGACTATCCGTTGTTCACGCGCAAGGCGGCGACGGATGTGAGTTATATGGCGGTGTCGCGCGATATGATTGATGCCAAGCATATCTATCCGGCGTTTGCGACGCATAATGCGCTGACGGTAGCGACGATATTGGAGTGGGCGGGGGACAGCCGCGACTTCGAATTCCAGCGACTGCACGGCATGGGCGAGGGGCTGTACGAGCGGTTGGTCCGCGACGAGGGCTATCATTGCCGGATTTATGCGCCGGTCGGCGGACACCGTGATTTGCTGGCCTATCTGGTGCGGCGGCTGCTGGAGAACGGCGCGAATTCGAGTTTCGTGCACCAGTTGGCCGACGAGAATTTGTCGGATGCCGATTTGCTGGCTGATCCGGTGGCGAAGATCGTGGCGGTCGGCGGGGCGCGGCATCCGAGCATAGCGCTGCCGGTTGACCTGTTTGGGGAGCGGCAAAATTCGGCGGGGATTGATTTGCAGGATCGGGTGATCCTTGCGGAGACCGTCAAATCAATCCGTCATCCCAGCGAAAGCGGGGATCCCGTGACGAACGGGCGCACTCGACCGTCCGGAGATCCCAGCTTGCGCTGGGATGACGCCGTCGGGAGCGCGCAAAAGGGCGTTCGTCGCTGGTCGGGGTCGTCGTTGGAAAGCCGGTGTGCTGTGTTGGAGCAGTTGGCGGATTTGCTCGAGGCGAACCGAGCCGAGTTGATGGCGATCCTCGTCGACGAGGCGAAGAAGACGATCCCCGACGCGCTCGGCGAGGTGCGTGAGGCGGTGGATTTTTGTCGTTACTATGCGGCGCAGGCGCGGGTTGGATTGCAGCCCATCGAACTCCCCGGGCCGACGGGCGAGCGCAATGTCCTCCGCATGGAAGGGCGTGGCGTATGGGCCTGCATTGCGCCTTGGAATTTCCCGCTGGCGATTTTCTTGGGGCAGGTCGCAGCGGCGCTGGTCACCGGCAATACCGTCGTCGCCAAGCCAGCGCCGCAGACGCCGCGCATTGCTGCGCGCGCGGTCGAACTGGCGCGTGAAGCGGGGGTGCCGACCGATGCGCTGGTGTTGCTAGATGGTGGGCCGGAGGTTGGGGCCGAATTGGTGGCCGATGTGCGGGTGGCAGGAGTTGCGTTCACTGGGTCGACCGCAACAGCAAAGCGGATTGCGCGTTCGCTGCTGGATGATGACGACCGGCCGATCGTTCCGCTGATCGCCGAGACCGGCGGGATCAATGCGATGATCGTCGATTCAACGGCGCTGACCGAACAAGTCGTTGCCGATGTGGTGACTAGCGCATTCCGGTCGGCGGGACAGCGCTGTTCGGCGCTCAGGCTGTTGTTGCTTCAGGAGGATGTCGCCGAGCGGACGCTCGACATGCTGGCAGGGGCGATGGATACGCTGGTGATTGGCGACCCCGCTGATCCAGCGACCGATGTCGGGCCAGTGATCGATGCGGCGGCCTATACGCGGTTGATGGATTATCGCGCGAGCCGGAAGGCTGATTGGGTGCATACAGCTACTCTCCTCCACGCCTTCGTGGAGGGACCGGGGGTGGCTTCTTTGTCCAGAACTGAACACCAGCCCGACGGAGAACCCCACCCCCAGCCCCTCCCGGAAGGCCGGGAGGGGAGTTTCATTGTCCCGCCCACGATCATCCGCCTGAAATCCATCGACGACATCACACAGGAATGGTTCGGCCCGATCCTCCATGTGGCGACCTGGAAAGCCGGTGACCTCGAAAACACTGTGGCCGCCGTCAACGCTAAGGGTTTCGGGCTGACGATGGGCCTGCACAGCCGCATTGCGCGCAATGCCGAGATGGTCGAGGCACTGGCCAAGGTTGGCAATCTTTACGTCAACCGATCAATGATCGGGGCCATCGTGGGATCGCAGCCCTTCGGCGGCGAGGGGCTTTCGGGGACGGGGCCGAAGGCGGGCGGGCCGCATTATCTGCCGCGCTTCTGCGTCGAGCGGGTGACGTCCACCGACACGACCAGCGCTGGGGGCAATGCGACGCTCCTATCGCTGGACGACGTCGGCTTTTAGCGGTTCTGCGTAGGGCAGGATGTAAGTGCCGTCGGGCGCGGCGGTAAACGCGGTTTGGGTGGGATAGGCAAATTCGATGCCGAGTTCGGCAAAACGCCGGAGTATCGCGATATTGACCTGGTGCTGCGCTGCAAACACAACCTCGTAATCTTCGGAATGCACGTCATATTGGAGCTCGACGTCGAGCGTTGAATCGCCAAAATTGACGAGGCCGCAGCGCACCAGCGTGACCTTGTCACAGGTTTCGACAATGCCGCGCAGGATGATCGGGAGCTGTTCGAGCATCTCGACGCGCGTCTGATAGGTCAGCCCCAATGTTTTCACGATGCGCCGCCGGTCGAGCCGCGCGAGATTGTGGATTTCCTTTTCAAGCAGCTGCTTGTTCGCAAGAATGACTTGCTCACCGGTCAGCGCGCGAATGCGCGTGGATTTGAGGCCGATGTCCTCGACCGTGCCCTGCATCGCATCGACGCGGATCGCATCGCCCTTGCGGAACGGTCGGTCGAACAGGATGGCGAGCGCGGCGAACAAGTCGGCGAATATGCCTTGTGCAGCCAAGCCAATGGCAATGCCACCGACACCGAGGCCCGCGATCAGGCCCGTCACGTTCACGCCGAGGTTCGACAGGATCAGGATCATTGCCACGGCAAAAAGGACGACCGTCACCAACAGGCGGATGATGCCCAGCGCGCTTGATAGCGCAACATGGCCATCGGCACTTGCAGCCCGGTATTCGACGAGGCCGAGAATGATCTCGCGGATAAAAACCGCGCCTTGCAAGGTGGCGGCTATGACGAACAGGAAATGAACGGTTTTCGCGAGATCGTCGGGCGCGTGGGCATAATTGGAAATCACATGCAACGCGACGGCTGCCACAAACCACAAGCGGATTTTCGACAGCGCACCGCCGATGATCCGTGGCCAGTGGTTATGATCGGCATAGTTTTTGGACAAGCTCTTGCCGATCCATTTCGCGCCCAGCAGAATCGATACGACGACGGCACCTATGATCAGTCCGATGACAATCTGGACCGTGTGCTGCGTCACCCAGGTCACGCTGTCGGTCCAAAGCGTGTCGAGACGCATGTCGAGTACGTGCGGCTGCGGCCGCGCTCCGTTGGCTTGTGTATTCATCAAGCGGCCTTGGACATATCCTTGGCGCTCGCGTCAAGCATGGCGATCAGCGCGCGTTCGGCGCCCGTAAGCCAGCGCGTCTTGCGCGGCCGTTTGTCAGCGGCAAATTCAGTTGCCACCAGATCGAGAATGTGCGGGTGGACATAGGATTTGCGTGCGATCGTCGGTGTATTGCCGAGCGCTTGTGCGACAGGCTCCAGGATGTCGATGAGTTTCAATGCCGCGCCGGATTGTGATGCGGCGAGCATCTGTTCGAGCGCAATGACGCTCGCGCCCCAGGTGCGGAAATGCTTGGCGCTGAAATCGTCGCCCATGGCTTCGCGGATATAGGCATTGACCTCGGTCGACCCGACGGCGCGCGGTTCGCCGCTGTCGTCGAGATACTGGAACAGTTGCTGGCCGGGGAGATCCTGAACCTTGCGCACAATGCGCAACAAGCCTTTGTCGCTGATCGACAATTTGCGCATGATCCCCGATTTGGCGCGGTATTGCAGGCTGAGTGTGCTGCCCGATATTTTTGCGTGGCGGATGCGCAGGGTGGTGGCGCCAAAACTCTTGTTGTCGCGGGCGTAAGCTTCGTTCCCGACACGCAGCCGCGCAACGTCGAGCAGGCGGACGATAGCGGCAATAACAGCATTTCGTTCGGTCGGTTTGCCGGCAAGGTCGGCTTCGACGCGGGCGCGCAACAGGGGCAGGGCGCGGCCGTAAACTGCGCCGCGGTCATATATCGCGCCGTCCTGGGTCGTCCGGCAATCGGGATGAGAGCGGTATTGCCTGCGGCCGCGTGCATCTAGGCCGATGGCC
>JANOZQ010000187.1:0-1611 GCA_031429555.1 Sphingomonas sp.
CCAACGGTCTCGTCCTGCGTGCGGTGGCGGCAAGCGGCGGGCAGACCGTCGGGCGCGCGCAAATGCGCGTCGCGCCGCTCGGGCGTGGCGACATGATGAGCCGTATCACCAACGCGCCGCTGTTTGCCCAAGTCCGCTATAATGGTCCGGCGGATACGCTGTGGCGTCTGACCGGCGTTGAAAGTTTCGACCTGTCCGGCCCTGTCGCGGTCGGCGCGGATGTGGGCGGCACGATCAACAATCCGCAGATCAGGGGTTCGTTCGCGACGCAAAGCCTGCGCCTCGAAAGTCCGCTCAGCGGCACCGTGCTGACCGGCATTCAGGCGCGCGGGAATTTCGGCGGGTCAAAGCTGGTGATCGAGAATTTCACGGCAACGGCCGGGCGCGGGACGCTGGCAGGGCGCGCAGCGTTTGATCTTGCGGCGGCCAATGGCTTCGGCATCGACATTACGGCGACCGCGACCAATGCCGAACTGATCAAGCGCGATGACGTTGCCGCGACCGTCACCGGCCCGCTGACGATCCGTTCTGATGGCGGGAGCGGGCTGATTTCGGGCGACCTTGACCTTGTGCGCAGTGCGTTTCGCTTGGGGCAGGCGACGGCGGCCGCTGCGGTCCCGCGCCTGAAAGTCCGCGAAATCAATCGTCCAGCCGACCGTGCCGAAGCCGCTGCACCGCCGATGCGCTGGGGCCTCGACATCAAGGCACGGGCGCAGAACCAGCTGGCGGTGACGGGCCTCGGCCTCGACAGCGAATGGGAAGGCGCGATCAGTCTGGGTGGCACCTTGGATGCGATGCGGATCACGGGGCGTCTCGACGTGGTGCGCGGTGGCTATGAATTTGCCGGGCGGCGCTTCGATCTCGATCGCGGGACCATCCGTTTTCAGGGCATCTCGCCGCCCGATCCGGTGCTCGATATTCAGGCGAATGCGAGCATCCAGTCGATTGCCGCAACGATCAAAGTCATCGGAACCGCGTCGAAGCCCGAAATTACGTTTAACAGCGTCCCCGCGCTGCCGCAGGATGAACTGCTCTCGCGGTTGTTGTTCGGGACGTCGATCACCAATTTGTCAGCGCCTGAAGCACTTCAATTGGCAGCGGCGGTCACGAGCCTGCGCGGCGGTGGCGGCGGTCTCGATCCGATCAATGCCGTGCGCCGTGCCATCGGTCTGGACCGGCTGCGCATTGTGGCGGCCGACGCGACAACGGGGCAGAAAACCTCGGTCGCTGCGGGCAAATACATCACGCGGCGGACCTATGTCGAAGTGATCAGCGACGGGCAGGGCTATTCGGCGACGCGCATCGAGTTTCAGGTGACGCGCTGGTTGTCGCTGCTTTCGACGATTTCGACCATCGGACGGCAGAGCGCGACGGTTCGTGTGTCGAAGGATTATTGAGGCGCTGTAGACAGAAAAGTGTCAGACACTTTTTCCGAGAAGTCGGCGATAATGAAAACCGCTGCACGAAAAAGTGTCTGACACTTTTCTGCCGCTTCAGTTAAACCACCTTGCGCCCCACCCAGATCACGCGGCCGATCACATCGACGCGCGCGGCCGGAACATCGGGCCAGCTGGGGTAGGCCGCATTGTCGCTGCGGATGGCACCGCTCCG
>JANOZQ010000188.1:0-3383 GCA_031429555.1 Sphingomonas sp.
TCAGAATGCCGTTCTTGTAGGCGTTGCCCGAAAAAATGTCCGAAAAACTCGGCGCGATCACGGCTTTGACGCCCATGTCGTCGAGCGCCCACGCGGCATGTTCGCGGCTTGACCCGCACCCGAAATTGTCGCCCGCAATCAGGATAGACGCGCCAGAGAATGCGGGGTCATCAAAGACATTCCCCGCTTCGGCGCGCACGGTCTCGAACGCGCCCTTGGCAAGTCCCGCACGCACCACCGTTTTCAGCCATTTGGCCGGGATGATCACATCGGTATCGACATTCTTGCGCCCGAATGGATAGGCGCGCCCTTCGATGGTGGTGACGGGGTTCATAAAGGCGCTCCAATAACGTCGATGCCAACGGACCGTGCGGCGGCGGCTAGATCGGCATCGAAAGTCGCTAGCGGTATTCCGCGCCTTTCGGCAAGCTCCAGGTAAAGCGCGTCGTAAATCGTCAGGCGATGCGCGCGAGCCAGCGGCAGGATGGAGAACAATGCAGCGTCTGATCCATGCCGGTCAGTTTCGACGGCCACGTCACCAATTTGCTGTATCCAGGCGCTCGTCCGCGCAGGCAACACGCGCCCCCGGCGTTCTCCGACCAAGGCTCCATTCGCAATTTCCGCCATCCAGTGGCCTGGCACAACAACTTCATCGTCAATAGCGCGATGAAGCAGGTCTTGCTTGTCGGGCGTAAATTCATCGGCAAAAAGCCATGACAATGTCACTGATGCGTCGAGAACGATTGGCATCAGTATTTACGACCTTCGTCGATCAGTTGTTTGAGCGTGAGGTCAGGCCCGAGCGTTGCTCCTTCGCGCCGCACATATTCGATATAGGCTTCGGCGCGGGCATGCCGCTCGGCGGCCGTCCCTCTCGACGTTACCGGCACAAGTTTCGCGACCGGCGTGCCGTGCCTGCTGATCGTGATTTCCTCTCCTGCCTCGGCGCGTGACAAAAGTTGTGAAAATCGGGACTTGGCATCGGCGGCGGCAAATTCGGTGACGCAGGCATCCATGTGTTTTGACCTATTTAAGCGACTTTTAGGTCATAATGCTTTTTTCCATGCATTGCAACGTCACCATCGACCCGCGCGGTGCACTCAACTATCGACAAAGGTGAGACAGAATCATCGGGATTTTCATGGCAAGCGACGACACCATCGGCATCAGGGTCAACGGCGAGCACCGGCGCATTTTTGCCGGATCGAGCTTTGCCGACCTCGCGAACGAACTCGGCCTCGATCCAGCGAAATGCGCGGTCGAGCGCAATCTGGAGATCGTGCCGCGTTCAACGCTCGCGGACGTGATTGTCGAAGATGGTGACGAGATCGAGATTGTGACGTTCGTCGGCGGCGGCGATCATGACGACAGCTGGACCGTTGCGGGGCGGACGTTCCATTCGCGGCTGATTGTCGGGACGGGCAAGTATAAAGATTTCGAACAGAACGCCGCTGCGGTTGCCGCATCGGGTGCGGAGATTGTTACGGTAGCCGTGCGCCGGGTGAACATCAGTGACCGGAATGCACCGATCCTGATGGACTATATCGACCCCAAGAAAATCACCTATCTGCCCAATACCGCCGGCTGCTTCACCGGCGAGGATGCAATCCGCACGCTGCGGCTGGCGCGCGAGGCGGGCGGTTGGGACCTCGTCAAACTCGAAGTGCTCGGCGAAGCCAAGACGCTTTATCCCGATATGGTCGAAACACTGCGTGCGACCGAAATCCTCGCGAACGAAGGTTTTCATCCGATGGTCTATTGCTCGGACGATCCGATCATGGCGAAGCGGCTCGAGGATGCGGGGGCCGTCGCGATCATGCCATTGGGGGCTCCGATCGGATCGGGGCTGGGTATTCAGAACCGCGTGATGATCCGGCTGATTGTCGAAGGCGCGAAAGTGCCCGTGCTGGTCGATGCGGGTGTCGGCACCGCGTCTGACGCCAGCGTTGCGATGGAACTCGGCTGTGATGGCGTGTTGATGAACACTGCAATTGCCGAGGCCAAAGACCCGATCCTGATGGCGCATGCCATGAAGCTGTCGGTCGAAAGCGGGCGCATGGCGTATCGCGCGGGACGCATGGGATTGCGGCGTTACGCCGACCCGAGTAGCCCCTTGGCGGGGTTGATCTGACATAACTTATTGTGGAACGTTGTCTTGATTACTCATTACGGTTTGCTTTGGAACGAACGAGACGTTTTTTGGGGTAAGCGGAACCTCAACGGTGCGTTGCGAGGCAAAGGCGGACAGCGGTGGGGCAGAGCAGACGCTTTGACAAAAAGTGAGATAACAACTTACGATGATTACCGAGAGTTTATCGGATTATATTGTCTCTACAGTGATAATAGCCTCGTCTATGTTGGGGAGGCAGGGATTGGATCTAAAGAAGACGGCACTAAAAGCACGATATATTCCAGATTAAAGAATCATCGCAACGGGCCGATGGCTGGAAGATGGAACCGTTTCTCATGGTTTGGTCGGCAAGACCGTGAAGGGGATTCAAAAGTATCGACCGCGCTTGCCCAATTAGAAGCAGTCACCATCGCGATAATAAATCCAGGTTTCAACAAACAATCCGGAACTTTCAAGGGTGCCACTCAAATATATCAGGTTCCCGATGCACGCGCTGAAGGTGACTTGGAGACTAAGGTAAACCGGTTGCTCACTATGGTTAAAGGGTGGGAAGAGTAACTTACTACAATCTCCGAAACCTGAGCAGTGTTATAACCGCTGAAATGTAAGCTCAATCGGTTTTACGTAAAGTACATCTGGCAAGCGACGTAGCGACACAACGCTAAAACTACCAAGCTCCCCATATCCCAGTCTGACCCAAATCGGGACATTAACCGCCTGTTAATTTTTTCGTGATCCCGCGCATCCAGCGCGCCACTGCACCCGTAGCTTCCGTGATCGTCACTGATCGACAGCTACGGGGAAAAATCAAATGACCAGAATTTTCAAACTCGCCGCGACCGCAGCCATGCTGCTTGCGCCTATCTCAATCGCCAATGCCGAACAGATTGCCGGGCTCACGTTTGACGGCAAAATCGTCACGTTTGATTCATCGACGCCGATGACCATTGCCACCTCGTTTGCCATCACGGGCCTGACCGCAGGCGATACGTTGCTCGGCATCGATCTTCGCCCGGCCAACACACTGATTTACGGCGTGTCGCAAACGGGCCGTGTTTACACGCTGACAACGACCGGTATTGCGTCGCTGATAACCACCCTGTCGGTCGTGCCAACCGGCGGCAAATTCGGATTCGATTTCAATCCGATGGCGGATCGCCTCCGCATTATCAGCGAAACCGACCAGAATCTTGCCGCCAACGTCAGCGACGGCGTGACGGCAAGCCAGACGGCCATTACGCGCGCCGGCGGA
>JANOZQ010000189.1:0-2252 GCA_031429555.1 Sphingomonas sp.
GTGCCGATTGACGCCGAGGCCGACGAACGCGCGGTGCTGGTCACCGAAGGCACCGCGACACTTGACGGGCAGATACTGGAACCGTTCGCACTTTACGTGCTCGCGCCGGGGCATGCGATGACGCTGCGCGCGGAAACGGCAACGCGCGCAATGCTGCTCGGTGGGGGCGCATTCGCAACGCCGCGCCACGCCTGGTGGAATTTCGTATCGTCGTCGCGCGAGCGGATCAACGAAGCCAAAGCCGACTGGAAAGCGGGTCGCTTTCCGACGATCCCCGGCGATGACAAGGAATTTATCCTGATCCCCGACGTTCCTCTAACGATGAGTGCGACATGACGAACCAGCAGAATTGGCGCGCACAAAGGGCGCAAAGCCACGAAGGATTAAGTGATCGTACGGCGCTTCCAGGCGAACCAGTTTATGATCGCTGACCCGACTAACCAAAAGCCGCAAAACGCTGTGCCTAGTTTGCGGGCAAAATCTGTGCATATCTGTGCTGGCATCTCGAAAGACTGCACTTTGTTGTAAACCACCCGACAAACGCCGTTTTCGAGGTTTGCGCTGTAGCTGGAAACAAATTCGCCCGCTGGCGTCCTTGACGGCATCGCATTCGTAAATCCGTATGCGATCGCGATTGCACCGCACAATATCATCAATAGCAGCGCCGGGTAGAGCAACGATGGGACCACTTGGTCCCATTTGCATAGCTTTTTTCTATGCTGCCGAAACAAATACCCTGCAGCGAGGATCACGCCCGCTTGCATTGGAAATGCAAAATACATGAACAAATCCCCGGTGCCCATTAAGATGACGGGTAACGAGGCCACGGATGCAGTGGCCAAAACGCCCGCGATCCAGCGCATTTGAACGTCACTAAACATCAACAGCGGAAATGAACAAAATTCTACTTTTACACAAGTATGTTGCGCCGTGAGCACTCTTTCGTCACGATTTGTGAAACAATGACGGAAACCCAGAAGATGACCGAATTCCCGATGACGCGCGTGCCCCTTAAAACCGGTGTCGAGCTCGAGACCGTCGACATCGGCCCGCGCGACGCACCAGTACTGATTTTCCTTCACGGCTTTCCTGAATCGCACCGGACGTGGCGGTTTCAGCTGGCCGAATTTTCAAAGGATTTCCGCTGCATCGCGCCCGACCAGCGCGGATACCGCCATTCGTCGAAGCCCGACGGCGTCGAGAATTACAGTTTCGACAAGATTGCCGCCGATGTGTTCGCGCTCGCCGATGCGCTGGGTATCGGGAATTTCACGGTGGTCGGGCATGACTGGGGCGGGGCCGTTGCGTGGGGTGTTGCATTGCACGGCACCGGTCGCGTGGACCGCTGCATCATCCTGAATGCGCCGCATCCTTATCTCTTTCAGAAAGCGGTCATCGATGATCCCGATCAGCGTGCAGCATCGCAATATATCCGTGCTTTCCGCGATCCGGCGAATGATGCGCTGATCCGTGACAAAGGGCTTGCGGCGCTGATCGCGCAAACCGTCAACTGGGGCCGCAGCCCGGCAATGGATGATGCCTATCGCGATGCAATGATGGCCGACTGGAAAATCCCCGGCGCGGCGGCAAAGATGATCGACTGGTATCGCGCGGCGGGAATTCAGGTGCCGGCGATGGATGAGACACCCGAACGGCCCGCGTTCCTTGATGCGCCTTTTCCGAAAGTGACGATGCCGACGCTGGTCGTCTGGGCGATTGATGATCTCGCGCTGCGACCGAGCTTGATCGACGGGCTCGAGGATTATGTCGCGGATTACACTTTGGTCAAAGTGCCCGGCTGTGGCCATTTTGTCACATGGGAGGCTCCCGAAGCCGTGAACAAGGCTATACGCGAATTTCTCATTTGATGCGGTAACGCAACCGGAACGCCAGCGTAGAACTCGCCGCCATGACTCCCTGCGGCCGCATCCGGACATCGGTGACGGCGGCATCCGCGCCATTAGCGTCGGCGACCGGTGTATAGGCCCAGCTGGTCCCGCCATTGTTCGAAAATTCAATATTGTCGGCGGCACTGGCAAGGCTGGTGAAAGCATATGTCAAACCTGTTGTGCCCGCGACGAAGGCAGCGGGGCCGCTCCCCGCACCGCCGATATCAGCAACAATCAGTTCCAGACCGGTGGGCGTCGGGTCGGTAACCAGAATCGAATTTGACGTTACAGTGTAGCTCGCGGGCGTCGTCGCGGTGATGGTGTATTCGGTGAAGACCTCTGCGTCCTTGCCGCCGAGCGCCT
>JANOZQ010000190.1:0-3931 GCA_031429555.1 Sphingomonas sp.
CGATCCGCCGGTCCTCGATCATGCGCTCGATTTCGCGGCGGCTGGCGACGCCGGCGCGGGCGAGGAGCTTGGCGATGCGATCGCCTTCGCGAGGATCGGACTTTTCGGGTGGCTTCATCCCTGTCCGATACGCGCCTCGACTGAATCATGAAACAGGCGAATGCCGGTTTCAAGCGTGCCAAGTGTAATGCGGTCGATTGCACCCGAGGATAATCCCTGCTGCCCCAGTGCGACGGCGCGGAAATCTTCTGCACCGAAGACCTGCCCGTCGAGCAAGTCCCAGCTGCGCTGCCAATGATCGCGAGCTTTATCAGTCATCGGCTTTTCGGGGATCAGCATGAAATCCTCGACCAGCGTCCGGCTTTCGGATTGCGGCATCAGGACCATGAGGTTGATGTAGTCAGGGCTGACCACGAGGACACAGCCCGGGAAAATCTGGTAGGTAAACGTCATTGCGCGGCGGACGGCGGGCCAGTCATCGAGATCAATGGCGCTGAGTTCTTCGGCACGGCCGACAGCGGCGCGGCGATGATCGCCGATGGTGTCGCCCGCCGTGACGCCGTCCTTGAAGAACGGCCCGATCGTGCCGCTGTGCAAGCGCTGGACATGATAGCTTTCAAGGAAAGCATCCATAATAAGTTTCCAGTTGCCCGCGACGTCATGCGTCCGGCGCGCGAACAAGTGGGTCTCCGCCAGACCGAAAGCGTTGAAATCTTGGCCGAGCGTTTCAGCCTCGCTGAAATTTGCTCCTTCGAAAGCGAACCAGATCAACCCACCCGCTTCGACGCTGGGCAGTTCCTTCAAACCGTGTTCGGACTTGTCGAGGTCGGGGAAAGTCTCTGGTCGTGGGAGCGCGGCGAGACGTCCATCGAGCGTGTAGCTCCACGCATGATACGGGCAGACAAGCAGTTTGGCGCAGACCGGCGTATCACCCTCGATCAGCCGTGTCCCGCGATGTTGGCAAACATTCAGGAAAACGTGGGCTTTGCCGTCTTTGTCGCGCGTGAGAAGTAGCGGTTTGCCGAAACCGTCATGGGGGATTGCCATGCCGGGGGATAAAAGCACGGACGGCGCGATGACTTGGGGCAGCGTGCGGAAAAGTGCGCGCTGCTCGGCGTTGTACCGCTCCGGGCTGGTATAGGCGCGCGCTTCGATATGCGTGACGCCCGCGCCCTTTTTGCCCGCATTATCGACAATCATCTGCGCCAGGGCGCGCTGTGCGGGGGTGGGGGCGTTCATGCTGAGGCTTTCCTTGGCCGATTATGACGTTAGGAATGCTGCGAAAACCGAAGGGGAGCAAGCACCGTGTCCATTGACTGGATCCGATTTCTGATTTTTGCATCGGTCCTTGCGGGGTTGGTTCTGCTTGGTTCGTTCGTTCCGGCGTTCCGGCCTTATCTGCGCAAGCGACCAATTGTCGCTTTCCTGCTTGGTATTTCGAGCGGTTTCCCGTTGACGCTGCTTATTGGCACAATGGCGTTCTGGCTTGCCAAAGTCGGTATTGATACGGCCACAATCGGGTTCGCGATTGCTTTGGGGACACCATATACGCTCAAGTTTCTTTGGGCACCGCTGGTCGACAAAGTGCCTTTGCCGATTCTAACCAACATGTTCGGTCAGCGAAGGGGCTGGCTCTTCTTTGTACAGGCGCTGCTTTTTGTCGCCATCTGGCAATTGGGTGCCAGTAATCCGCAACCCGGCAACTTGGGCTCCTTTGCGTTCTGGGCGCTCATCGTTGCCTTTCTGGGTGCGACGCAGGACATTGTCATCGACGCCTATCGCATCGAGATGCTCGAAGATGACGAGTTTGCGCACGGCACAGCGACCAACCAGTTCGGCTATCGCACCGGCAATCTGATCGCCGGCGCCGGAACCGTGTATTTCGCGTCGAGCGAAGGTTTGGGACTGGGCTGGGCCACGGCTTATGGCATGACGGCATTCTGTATTGTTCCGGCTATTATCGGTGCGTTCTGGGCAGGGCCGGGCAAGTTCCTTGATCGTTATGCCGATGCCAAAGGGCTGACGCCCAGACAGTGGCTGGTCGAAACAGTCGTCAATCCGTTCCGTGAGTTTCTTGGCCGCCACGGTGCTTTTTTGATTCTCGGTTTTGTTCTGGTGTATAAAGTTGGTGACGCGATGGGTCAGGCGATGCTGAACCCGATGATTGTTTCACTCGGCTTTTCCGATCTCGACTTTGTTTCCGCGAACAAGCTGTGGGGCTTTGCCGCGCTGATTATCGGATCAGCTTTGGGGGCACCGTTCATATTGTTGTTGGGGATGGGCCGCGCGCTGTTGATTTCGGGCCTGATGATGATGCTGTCCAACATCATGTTCATGATCCTTGCAGCATCGGGCAATAATTACTGGATGCTGGTTGCCGCTGTTGCGACCGAAAATCTGACAAGCGGCATCGGGTTGACCGTGTTCACGACGTATCTTTCCGGCCTGTCGAGCCTTGCCTACACGGCGACGCAGTTTGCACTTTTGTCGTCATTCGCCGGGGTCGGGCGACAGTTTATGGCGGGACCAGCCGGCATTGTGGCGAAGGAAATCGGCTGGGTGGGTTTCTGGGGCTTTACCGTTGTCGCCGCCGTGCCTGGCATGCTGCTGCTGTGGATATTGTGGCGCAAAGGCTATGTCGTGCAATCGGTTCGTCAGGCGAGCACCGAGGATGACGGGCATCTGGCAAAAACGACGCCCTAGCGGGCAACCAGCCGCTGAAGCTTTGGCCTGACTTTCAGGAACAATGTGTAAGCGCGTTCGAGTATTGCCAGAACGAGCTTGTTCTGCGCGATGAGTCCGAGTGGTCTCAGCATCGGTATCACCCGCCACATGGCTGCGAAGGCAGCGGCTCCGCTGACAATGGGTTGATTTACGGCCTGCGCGTGGAAACGAGCGAGCAGAAGCGTTCGGTCCATCGGGCATGCTGCCTCTGGGGGGGCGACATCCACGAAATTTATGGCACCGCGTTTGTCGAGCCGCCGCATCAGCGCGATCTCGCGGATGCACAGCGGGCAGGCGCCGTCATACCAGACGGTGAGGCTGGTCAAGGGATCAGCCATTCACCCGCCCATCCACCTTGGCCAAGTGTAAAGCCAGCGCGGCGATGCCCCGTTGCCGCAAGATGCAGCCATTCGAGACGGTTCACACAGACAGGAACAACGGCGAAGTTGGCACGCCCGGCTTCGCTTTCGGTCAGACTGGGCACGCCCTGTTCGAAAGCGACCGGCAGGCCTGATGTGGCGCTGTCACTGACGCTGCCCGGTGCCAATGTTGTCAGATAGCTGCGCCGACCGCTCGCCGATGTCCTTCCCCACGCCTCATCCGCAGACGTGCTGGAGTGATCTATGGTCGCTACGCCGCTTGCCCGAAGCTGAATCTTTGCGCCTGCATCATAGCCGAGCACGCTGACGACGTTGTTGCGATTGAGCTGATCAGCTTTCGCGGAACGCCGGTCGGTGTGGAAACGCAAGGTATTGGTGCCGCGATCCGCTTTGCGCAGGACCATGACGCGTTGTTCGGGCGTGCCGTTTTGGTTGATCGATCCGACGACCGGCGTGTGGAACGGGGATCGCCGGTCGGCAGCGCCGCGACCCCAGCGGGTCCAGATGTCGTTCAGGATAGCGTCGAGATCGTCGGGCACGGGAAACGGGTCTGGCATTGTACATATGCCTTAACGCAGTCCGCCCAAAAGTCACATGAAAGTCACACGAATAAAGCTAGGTTTTCCGACAATTCCAGTGGATGGCCAATATCGTCGAGCGCATCAGCCAAAGCCTGCGCAACTGAAACAGCAGCAAGGCAATCAAGCGTCCCGGCCATGCGCGCGAGAGCATTGCGGGCCTGCTCCGGGCGGTCGCGGGCAACATCAATTATTAACAGGAATGCTGCCTCGCCTTCGGTCATGCGCGGGCAGCAGCAGGGTGCAATG
>JANOZQ010000191.1:0-2887 GCA_031429555.1 Sphingomonas sp.
GATGATGTAGGGGCATTTGTCTGCAATCGCGGCGCGGGCTCCGGCGACGAAGGCCGCGCCGACGCCGACACCCATCGATCCACCCATGAAGGCGAAATCCTGAACTCCGACGACAGCATTGCGCCCGCCGATCTTGCCGCGCGCGTTGATGAGGGCATCATGTTCGCCCGTTGCGGTGCGCGCTGCCTTGATGCGGTCGGTGTATTTCTTGGTGTCGCGGAATTTCAGCGGGTCTTCGGCGACGCGCGGCGTGGGCAGTTCGGTGTAGGTTTCGTCGAAAATCTGCTCGAAGCGCGCTTTCGGCCCGATGCGGCCATGGTGGTTGCATTGCGGGCAAACGTTCAAGTTTTCGTCATATTCGCGCGCGAAGACCATCTGGCCGCAGCCGGGGCATTTGACCCACAGATTGTCGGGCGTCTCGCGCTTGGCGATGAACGGAATGCTGTTGCGGACGCGGTCGAGCCAACTCATGCGTGTTCCTTAGCGTGGACAGCGTCGGCAAGCGAGCGGACATAGGCTTCGACATGCGCCGGAGCATCCGCGCCATATTTGCCGACGATTTCGACGATGGCGGAACCGACGACGACGCCATCGGCGACTTTCGCGATGGCCGACGCCTGTTCGGGTGTGCGGACACCGAAGCCGACCGCGACGGGGAGGGTGGTTGCGGCTTTGAGCTTCGCGACAGCGGCTTCGATGCTCGTCTGCGCGGCTTGTTGCAGGCCGGTGATCCCGGCGACCGAGACATAGTAGAGAAACCCCTGTGCGCCATCGAGGACTATTGGCAGGCGCGCGGCGTCGGTGGTGGGCGTGGCGAGGCGGATCGGCGCGACGCCGGCGGCGCGCAAGGGGGCGGCGAGCTCATCTTCTTCGGGCGGCAGGTCGACGCAGATGACGCCATCGACGCCAGCTTTGACGCATTCGGCGGCAAACCATTCGGGGCCACGGATCGTCATCGGGTTTGCATAACCCATCAGGACGAGGGGCATGCTTGGATGGCGCGCGCGGAAATCACTAGCGATCTTGAAGATGTCATCAGTGGTCGTGCCCGCGCTCAAGCTGCGCAGGTTCGCCGCCTGAATCGCGGGGCCATCGGCCATCGGATCGGTGAAGGGCATGCCAAGCTCGACGACATCTGCCCCGCCCGCGACAAGCGCGTCGAGGATTAAAGGGGTCGGGCCGTCGCCTGCGGTCACAAAGGTGACGAGGGCGGGGCCGTTTGCGAAGGCGGTGGACAAGCGGGTCAAAGCGAAACCCCCAACGCCTCGGCAACGGTGAAAATGTCCTTGTCGCCGCGACCGCATAGGTTGACGATCATCAAGCTGTCTTTCGGCATCGACGGCGCGCGGCGCATCACGGCGGCGATGGCGTGGGCGGGTTCGAGGGCGGGGATGATGCCTTCGATGGCGCACATCAGTTTGAAGGCTTCGAGCGCTTCGATGTCGGTGGCGCTGTCATACTCCACGCGGCCGATCTCTTTCAGCCAGCTATGCTCGGGTCCGATGCCGGGATAGTCCAACCCTGCGCTGATGCTGTGCGCTTCGTCGATCTGGCCGTCTTCATCCTGCAGCAGGAAGGTCTTGTTGCCGTGGAGGATGCCGGGGCGACCACCAGCGAGGCTGGCGGCATGTTGCTTGTCGAGGCCGTGTCCGCCCGCTTCGACGCCGACCATCTTGACGTCGCTGTCGTCGAGGAAAGGGTGGAACAGGCCCAGCGCATTCGATCCGCCGCCGATGCAAGCAACCAGCATGTCGGGCAAGCGGCCTTCGCGGTTCAGGATTTGCGCGCGCGCTTCCTTGCCGATCACGCTCTGAAAGTCGCGGACGAGTTCGGGATAGGGGTGTGGCCCCGCTGCCGTGCCGATAATGTAGAAAGTGTCGTGAACATTGGCGACCCAATCCCGCAACGCTTCGTTCATCGCGTCCTTGAGCGTCTGGGCACCGCTCGTCACAGGGATGATCTCCGCACCGAGCAGCTTCATGCGGAACACGTTGGGCGACTGGCGCTCGACATCGCGCGCGCCCATGAAAATGGTGCAGGGCAGGCCAAACCGTGCTGCAACCGTGGCAGTGGCAACGCCATGCTGGCCCGCGCCGGTCTCGGCAATGATCCGCGTTTTGCCCATGCGCTTGGCGAGGAGGATCTGGCCGATGCAGTTGTTGATCTTGTGCGCGCCGGTGTGGTTCAGCTCGTCGCGCTTGAAGTAGATTTTGGCACCGCCAAGATGTTCTGTCAGCCGCTCGGCATAATAAAGCGGGCTCGGCCGTCCGACATAATGTTCGAGCAGATCGTCGAACTCCGCCGCAAATGCCGGGTCATTCTTCGCCGCGCGATAGTGTGCTTCCAGATCAAGGATCAGTGGCATTAGCGTTTCGGCGACATAACGCCCGCCGAACTGACCGAAATGGCCACGGTCATCGGGCTGGGAACGAAGGGTGTTTACAATGCTCATAATGTGCTGGCCGCTTTAAGGAACGCGGCAATCTTGTCCACATCCTTGATGCCCGGCACCGATTCAACGCCTGACGATACGTCGAGCAACGGGGAATTTGTGATGCGGACGGCTTCGGTGATGTTGTCAACGTCAAGGCCACCGGAAAGCGCCCACGGCAGCGGGTGCTTATGCCCGCGGAGCAATTCCCAGTCGAAGCGCAAGCCGTTTCCGCCGGGCAGATCGGACCCGGCGGGTGGCTTTGCATCGTAGAGGACTAGCGATGCAGCACCGCGATACTTGTGCGCTTCATCAAAATCGCGCGCGGTGCGGACGGGCAGGGCTTTCCAGACGTCGAGCCCACTCGCCATCCGGAGTTGCGATACAAACGCGGGCCACTCGTCACCGTGCAGCTGGATGACATCGAGATGCACCCGCGCGCGGACGCGATCGATG
>JANOZQ010000192.1:0-3788 GCA_031429555.1 Sphingomonas sp.
TCTCGGCACGCGCGAATATCTGCTCGACCTATTCGGCGCGCGCGCGAATGTTTTCGGGGTAAAAACACTCGACGAGTTCCTCGAATATGGCCCGCGCATGTCGTTGCTGCATAATGACCAGATCGACCAGCCTTGCGCGCCGATGCTGGTGATGAACGGCGCGAAAGACAGTCAGGTTCCTATCGCAGACCAGTTGCTGTTGCTCACGCGCGGCGATGCCAAAGACGGCTGGATCAATCCGAAAGGCGTCCACATGGGCTTCGGCGCTGGGTGGGGACCGGACCGGACCATCCGCGAAGTCATTGCACCGTGGTTGCTCAAGCGGCTCGCGCTGCATGACGCGCGATAGGAGATCGCCATGAAACTTGCTACGATCGATAATGGCTCGCGCGATGGTTCGCTCGTCATTGTCTCGCGCGATCACTCTCGCGCGGTATCCGCCGACGGTATCGCTGCGACGATGCAGGACGCTCTCGAACGCTGGGCCGCTATTGATGCGCCGCTGCGTGCGCTCGCTGCGCAACTCGAAACGGGCAGCGTTGCAGGCGCGTTCGATTTCGTCGCCTCTGAAGCGCTCGCACCGCTACCCCGCGCGTGGCAGTGGCTTGACGGCTCGGCCTACGACAGCCACGGCGAGCTGATGCGGCTGGCAACCGGACGCCCGGCTCCGCCCACTGATGCACCGCTGATGTATCAGGGCGTCTCGTATCTCTTCTATCCGGCAACAGCCGACTTTCCGACACCGAGCGAAGCAAACAACATCGATTTCGAAGGCGAATTCGGCGTGATCGTCGATGACGTGCCAATGGGCACCACAGCCGAACAAGCCGCCGCCCACATCAAGCTGATCGTCCAGATCAACGACTGGTCGCTGCGCGGGTTTGCCTTGCGCGAGTCAAAGATCGGGTTCGGATGGGTCCAAGCCAAGCCGCCGTGCAGCATGGCCCCGGTGGCTGTGACTCCCGACGCGCTTGGTGCCCACTGGCGCGACGGGCGGGTCGATTTACCACTGACCGTTGACTGGAATGGCGAGCGGTTCGGCGCAGCGCAGGGCTATGCGATGAGCTGGTCCTTTCCCGACCATGTCGCTCACGCGGCACGCACCCGGCCCTTGTGCGCGGGTACAATTATCGGGGGGGGCACTGTCTCCAACGCGAATTACCGCGAGGTGGGGTCATCGTGCATCGCGGAACGCCGGGGCATCGAAACCATCGACGAAGGGGCACCGCGCACTGAGTTCATGAAATTCGGGGACCGTGTCCGCATGGAAGCAAAGCTGCCCGATGGCGAACCGCTGTTCGGCGTAATCGATCAACGCGTCGTCCAAGGCTGATTGGGGAAGACTGACATGACTGCGACGGATACCGATACGACGCCGTCGCACAGCGGCTGGGTTGCCGCCTACACGCTGACCCTGTTGTTGATGGTCAATGTCATCAACTATGCCGACCGCGCCCTGCTCGGCATTGTCGTCGAGCCGATCCGCAAAGAACTGATGCTGAACGACACTCAAATCAGCATCATTTCGGGCTTTGCCTTTTCGATCTTTTTCCTGATCGCCGCCATCGCAATCGCGCGTTGGGTCGATCGCGGTAACCGCCGCCTGATCCTCGTGATTGGCCTGATCATATGGTCGGGCGCGACGGCAGCGACGACTTTCGTTCAGGGGTTTTATTCGCTGGCGTTTACCCGGATGCTGATCGGCGTTGGTGAAGCCACCGTGTTTCCCGTCGCAATGTCGCTGCTCGCGGACCTTTATCCGGGACCAAAACTCACACGCACCGTGTCGATCTTTCAGGCGAGTTCGGGCGTTGGCATACTCGTCGGATCGGTGCTTGCCGGCGTCCTTGCCGCCGCGTTCGGCTGGCGCACGATGTTCGAGATGTTCGGTGCAGCTGGGCTCGTGTTGGTTCTATTGATTGTCCTGACGATGAAGCCAACGCCGCGGACGGTTGTTGCAACGTCACAACCGCACGAAACCGGCGGGCTTGTTGCTGCTATCCGCGGCGTTCTGGCTATTCCGGGACTTGGCTGGCTTGCGCTTGGCTATGGCGCGTCAAACATGGTGCTGGCGTCGTTACCGGTGTGGTCGCCCGCCTTCCTGCTCCGCTCGCACGGGGTGGAACTCGCCGATGTGGGCAAGCTGGTCGGCCCGCCAGCCGTGATCGGGGGTATCGCCGGTGGTATCTTTGCCGGCATGCTTGCGACCCGCCTGATCCGGCGGAGCGGCAATCGCTGGGCCGGACTGATCGTGCCCATTATTGCACTGCCGCTGGCGATCCCGGCTTATGCAACATTCCTTTTCGCACCGTCTTTGCCGGTGGTGCTGGTCGGCATCGCGGTCATGAATTTCCTGTTGTCGAGTGGCCTTGGACCGTGCGTCGCGCTTGCGGTGTCGCTTGTGCAACCAACCCAGCGAGGCGTGACCTCGACCGTGATGCTCATCGTCCAGAACCTGCTGGCCTTCGCCATCGGACCACTGATCATCGGTATGGCCAGCGATGCCCTGACGCCCGTCTATGGCGAGGAGTCGCTGCGTTACGCGCTGGCTGTCATGCTCGTCGCGCCGATCGCCGCGTCGCTGTTACTCTGGCAGGCGCGACGTCGTATCGGCGCAGGCTAATCACCACGGTCGCACAATCTTGCTCGGATCACATCCCTCGGCAAGCCAAATCGATGGCAACAGCCGCGACAGAGTCGTGAACTCGTCATAGCAATGCTGGAGCAGACCCGGCGCGTTTGCTGCCGGGAAGATTTTCTCGATCTCGGCAGCAGGCATGCCCATCGCCGCGAGATCTTCGCCCATGAAGAAATGGCTGCGCAGCACCATGCCCCACGGCGTGTTCCGCCCAACATGGATCAGGCGTGTGCCGATGACGGCACCATCGGGGGTGCGGCGCGGCTCATGTCCCGCCCCGCCCCGGATACAAAGCAACGCCGAAACCGCGTCGGACGCCCGCGCTGTCTCAATCGCCGCTGCATCGAAATATTCGGAAGGATCACGGAACTGGATCGACAGCTTTTCCGGCGGCGATCCCGTGAAGCGTTCTTCGACCTGATGGATTGATCCTTGGATCACTCCGACCGTTCCTTCAATCCAAGCAGATGAAATATGGTCGAGTGGATGCCACCAGCGATATTCGCGGTCGCCGATCCGCGACGCAAACCACCATTCGAACATGTCACCGGTGCAGCCATGCATGTCCGTGCGGATTGCAACGTGAAGAACGCCGTTTGGCAGCCTCTCCCAACCGAGTTCGAGGGGCATCGGTGCAGGGTCGAGCAAGCGGGCGCGGTCGGCAAATTCCATATCAGGCTCCTGTTATCGGGCGTGCGGCATCTTGCGCATGATCTCGGCCCTGACCGACAGCAGCGCTTCGGCAATGGCCGCGCGCTTCGCTGCGAACCGCGTCGTCGGCACCGGCACCGACAGCGCAAATTCACGGTCGAGGGGATCGATAAACGATGTCCCGATGGCGCAGATGCCGATTGAATGTTCCTCGATGTCGAATGACAGCTGGCTGGTCCGGACGTCGGCAATCTCCGCTTCGAGCCTCGAGAAATCCGTCACCGTATTTTCGGTCATTGCCGTCATCCGGCCATCAACGAGCGTGCGGACACGCTCCGGTGACAAACAGGCCAGCAACGCCTTGCCATTGGCCGTGCAGTGGAGCGGGAACGTGTCCCCCACGGCCGAAATTGCGGTGAGGCGCGACGTGCCGACAACCTGATCGACGAAGATCGCGGTGCGCCCGCGCAGGGTCGACAAATCGACGGTTTCGGCCACG
>JANOZQ010000193.1:0-2235 GCA_031429555.1 Sphingomonas sp.
TTCTGGCCCGATGCCGCGCCGCAGGGCAATGCTATCCCCATTATGATGGGCAATACCATCGCCGAAACGCGCGCGTTTTTTCCGCCCGATCACCCAAAGCTGCGCGGGCTCGACTGGGCCAACATTGCCGCGCGGATGGGGCCGGAACTGCGCGTCGACATTGACCCCGATATGGTCGTGCGGACCTATCGCGGCTGGTTTCCCGAGCTGTCGCCGGCCGAAATCTTGATAAAAGCGACGACCGCTGGGCGCAGCTGGCGCGGGCAAGTAATCGAGGCCGAAGAGCGCGCCAAGGCAGGCGTCCCGGCGTTCGTCTATCAACTCGATTTCGAGCAAGCGATGCACACCGGGGACATCGGCCTGGTGTTCGGGACCAAGCCCGACATGACGCCCGCCCAGCGCGCGGTCAGCGACCGGATGATGGCCGCGTTCGTGCGGTTCGCCCGCACCGGCAATCCCGGCTGGCCAACCTATGATCTGACCACGCGCAAGACGATGGTGTTCGACACGGTGTCGCGGGTGGAGGGCAATCCGCGCGGACGCGAGCGGGCGCTTTTCGGGGTGGTGCCCTATATCCAGCCCGGGACCTAATTCCGCATCGCAGCGTCGCGTGGGCTTAGCTTTTCCTGAATCGGTCCTTTTTGCCCCGGATACAACCCGGATTTCGGCTCCATTGTCGTCAAATCCCAGTCGGCTTCGACGAACGGCGCGCGTGCTTCTGCTTGGACGGGATAGGCGCTCCAGTCTTTCTCGTCATTGATGACTGTCCCGCGTCCTTCGGCAATGAAGAACAGCACGCGGATGTCATCGGCGTCGCGGTCCCACGGGCGGGCACCTGCGTGCGCCAGAACATGCGTTTCGACATCGCGCGACGGCAGGACGGCAATCCCGCTGGGCCATGATACGGGCTTGGGGCTGACGATCAGCCTGGCGCGGGTCTCGCCATAGCGGCCGAACATCGGGAGCGATGCACCCCATTTGTCGACGGCGATATTATCTCTGCCGTAATATTCCAGATCGCCATCGCCGCCGAGTGTCAGGAAAGGCAGGCCAACCGCTGTCGACACCCCGCCGCGCAACACATTACCGACGGCGCTCATCTGGCCGTTTTGATAGGGATAGCCCGCCCATTCGAGCGCCATGAGGTTGTAGTGCAGCGCACGTTCGCCGGGATTATAGATCAGGTTGTTGATGACCGCACCGCGCGCACCGCCCTTGAACAGCGGATTACGCTCAAGATTATGCGCCCAGATGTTGCGGTAAAACAGGATGTTCGAGGTGTTGTCGTGGATCAGCGAGCCCTTGCTGTGTTCGCCCTTGGGGTGGCTCGAATCAGCCAGCCCCTCACTTGCCAGGTTGTATGAGAAAGTGATGTTGCGCGATGTGTTCGCGCGCCATTCCTCGGGCGTCTTGCCTTTGAAGCGCGGTCCCGATGCCGACATGTTTTCGTCAATGGCCCAACTGAACGTGTTGTGGTCGATGATGACGTTATAAGCGCCGACAGTCGAAAAGGCATCGGCTTCCCAACCGCTGCGTTTGGGCTGGTTGTCGGCACCGGTGCGAACGCGAATATGGCGGATGACGACATCGTGGCCGTGCACATCAAGGCCGCCCTTGATGATCGTGATACCGGGAGAAGGGGCAGTCTGGCCCGCGACTGTCAGATAGGGTTCGCGGATCTCGAGTGTTGTGCGCTTTAGGTCGATCACCCCGCCGACTTCGAAGACGACAATGCGCGGCCCCTTCGCTTCAACAGCGGCCTTGAACGATCCAGGTCCGTCGGCGGCAAGCGTCGTGACGCGGATAATCTGACCACCACGTCCGCCGACGGTGGTCGCAGCCCAGCCGACGGCACCCGGAAAGGTCGCCTGTTGTGCAGTGGCAATGCTTGGTGTCACCCACGCCATCATTGCCAAAAATGTCACACCCAACCGCATCGTCATTCTCCCTGAACCACCGTCTTGACATCGGCTCCTGCTCGTCGCTAATATCCTATGACACCGGTTACTTCGACGCAAGTCTGCCGGAAACAAGATTGCCAAAAGTGCAACAGACATGGGATTTTAGGGGCTGAAAGTTCGTTCCTTTTAGGAAAGCGCGCGTAAGCCCATACTGGATTAAACAGAAAAGACACCGGTGTCATAACCGGAATCGGGGAGAGAATTACAATGACGACCATATTTCGGCGCACGGCCACTCTCATGCTGGGATCGACGGCGCTGTTTGCGCTCGGCA
>JANOZQ010000194.1:0-8146 GCA_031429555.1 Sphingomonas sp.
GACAAGGCTCGGTGGATCGCGCGGCGGTCGGCACTTTCGCGCACCGCTTTCAGGTTGATGACATCGCTGTCGGCATCGCCCGCTTCGAGATCGAGGTCGGCAGCGGTCACCAGCTTCCCATCGGCCATGATCACCGCGCGCTTCATCCGGTTTTCCAGTTCGCGGACATTGCCCGGCCATCGCCACGCATCGATCGCCGCCAGGGCATCGGGCGCCAACCCTGTCACCGCTTTGTTCATGCTGGCATAACGCCCCAAGAAATGCCGCGCGAGCAGGCCCGCATCGCCCGGTCGTTCTGCCAGCGTCGGGATTTTGATGACGATTTCGGCAAGCCGGTAATATAGATCCTCGCGGAAGGCCTGCGCGACGATCATCGCGTCCAAGTCCTGATGCGTCGCGCAAACGATCCGCGTATCAACCGGAATTGCCTTGCGCCCGCCGATCCGCTCGATCACGCGCTCCTGTAAAAACCGCAGCAGCTTGACCTGCAATGGCAGCGGTACGTCACCGATTTCGTCGAGGAACAAGGTGCCACCGTGCGCCTGCTCGATCTTGCCTTCGGTCGTCTTGACCGCACCCGTAAACGCGCCCTTTTCATGCCCGAACAATTCGCTTTCGAGCAATGTCTCAGGAATAGCCGCACAGTTGATCGCAACGAATGCGCCCTTGCGGCGGTCGCTCGCCTCATGCAGCCCGCGCGCGAGCAATTCCTTGCCAGTCCCGCTTGCGCCAAGCAGCATGACCGAAACATCGGCATTGGCGACTCGCTCGATGGTCCGCGCAACTTTGAGCATTTCGGGTGCCGCCGTAATCATCCCGCCGAGCACGGCATTGCCCGAGACTGCTTTCGCCAATCGCCGGTTCTCAGCCTCGATCCCGTGCAAGTGAAACGCGCGGCGAACAATCAGGCCCAGCTCGTCAATATCGACGGGCTTGGCATAAAAATCATACGCCCCTCCTGCAATTGCCCGCAACGCGCTTTCCCGCGCGCCATGCCCCGACGCCACGATCACTTTGGTATCTGGTTTCAGCGCCAGGATCGCGTCCAGTGTCGCAAAGCCCTCTGCCGTCCCATCGGGTTCGGGCGGAAGCCCAAGATCAAGCGTGACGACGTCCGGCTCTTCGGCGCGCAAGGCATCAATCGCACTCGCCCGATCGCCCGCAACGATCACCTGATAATCATCATAGGCCCAGCGGAGTTGCCGCTGAAGCCCTTCGTCATCCTCGACGATCAGGAGCTTTGGTTTGGGGGCGTCGGTCATGCCACCAATGCCTCGTGCCAGCGCGTCGGCGTCGGGAGCCAGATCATGAAGCGCGTTCCTTGTCCGGGTTCGCTGTCCACGGTCAGCCGCCCGCCCATGCCCGATATAATCGTTCGCGCCTCAAACGCGCCGATACCGAAGCCGCCATCCTTGGTTGACGCAAAGGGCCGGAACAACTGCCCGCGCACAAAGTCCAGCGTCATCCCGTGCCCCTTGTCGGCAATCTCGATGCCCGTTTCTTCACCCTGCTTCATAACCGTGATCGTCACGGGTTCAGCGGGGTCACTGGCATCGATGGCGTTCTGGAGCAGGTGCCCGAGCGCGCCTTCGAGCCGGACCGGATCGGCCATCGCGCACAGCGCCATATTGCCTGCCACGATCACGGGATGCTGAATGCGTTTCGCGCCCGCTAGCTGCGTGACGAGCGGCCCGAGAACGACGCTACGCGGTTCTTCAGCCCGCCCTGTATTATGCTGCGACAGCCGCTCGAGCAGATCGTTCATCTTCCCCGTCGACGATTGCAGTGTCGCGATCATATCGGCCCGAAATTCGGGCTTGTCGGCATGGCGCTCGGCGTTGCGCGTGACCAATGTTAGCTGACTCACCAGATTCTTGATGTCGTGCATGATGAACGCAAACCGGCGATTGAACTCGTCGAACTGCTTGGCATCGGACAAGGCTTCCTGACCGCGCGCTTCGGCCAAATAGCTCGCCACCTGCCGCCCCGCCACGCGCAACATGTCGAAATCCTCCCAGTCGAGTGTTCGTGCCAGCGGCGGACGTGACACCAGAACTGCGCCTGCAAGCCGGTCGAAATGGATCAGCGGGACAATCGCCCAGTTGGCGGCGTCGGCGAGTATCCATGCCGGGACCGCACGCGCTTCGTCGGCGCTGTCCTTTGTCTCTGCGCGCAGAGGATCAAGCTCGAGAATGCGCCCTTGCGCCAGCAGCCCAACCAGTTCTTCACCCGGCACAAAGGCCGGCACCAGCGACATATCCCAGTTCCATCCTGCCCGCGCCGCCAGCCCCGCATCCTCGGGAACCAGCAGCAAGCCCGCGGGGGCTTCGGTGATGTCGGCAATCGCTTTGACCACGCGCACGTCAAGCGGGGCCGGCGCATCGCCGGGGCGGCCCAGCGTGTCGGTAAAGCGCAGCCATTCGGCGCGATAGTCATAGCGGTGCGCAAACATATGTTTCGACAACAGCACCCGAACCCGAGCGCGCAGTTGCGGACTGGGCATGATGATAATCGCTGCAATCGCTGCCAATGTCAGCGAGCCGACCTGCACGATTGCCGCCCCCGATGCGCCGACAGCATCAAGTAGGGTTGATACGATGACTGTCAGCAACAAATATGCCGCGACAATCCCTAAGGACACTGACCGGAAGGCCACCGTCCGCGACAACCGGATCGACCAGTTCTGGTTGCGCCGCGCCGCCAGTGCAAAGACCGGCGCCAAGCCGACAATGGCAAAGCCGCGCATCGCCACCAGCCATGCCATCCAGTCATCCGCCAGATAGGACAATGTATAGAGATTGAGGTCATAGGCCCACAGCAGCGCCAGCGCGGTCATCGGTAGCCCGATCCCGCCGCGCGCGCCCGATGCCGCCGCGGTGTAGATATTATGCACCAGCACCAGCGCGCCGATGGCAAACATCATCCGCATCACAAAGGTCGCTTGCATCAGCAACAATGCAATCTCGGTTTCAGCCATCATATACGGCGCGGTGAACCCGAGCCCGACCTGCAACCCCGCCACCAATAACAACGCCGCATAAACCGCACGCAACGACCACATCCGCCGCTCGCCCTCGCCGCGCCGCAACAGCGCATACATGTAGCCTAGCCAAGCCGCATTGCGCAGCGTCTCGGCATAGCCCGCCGCAAGCGATGTGGGGTCGAGCGCTGCACCGGCAATCGCCCATGCAGAGGTTGCAGCATAAGCCGACGCCAGCACCCAGCGGTGCCGCTCGCGCTGCGCCGCGCGCATTTCGCTGACGGCCAGAATGCCAAACAGTAGCGCGGCCAGCGCATGGCCGAGATAGGCAATCAAACCGATCATCGCGCGCCTTCGGGGAAAAGGACAACGCGGATCGTCTGCAACAGGATCACGACATCGAGGAACGGCGTATAATTCTTGGCGTAATAAAGATCATATTCCAGCTTGTGCCGCGCATCGTCCATGCTCGCGCCATAGGGATAGTTGATTTGAGCCCAGCCGGTGATGCCCGGCTTCACCATATGCCGTTCGGCATAATAAGGCATCTGTTGTGCCAGTTCGGTCACGAACGTCGGTCGTTCGGGGCGGGGGCCGACAAAGCTCATTTCGCCTTTCAGGACGGTCCAGACTTGCGGCAATTCATCGATGCGAAGTTTGCGAATGAAGCGCCCAACGCGCGTGATGCGGGGATCGTCCTTTTCCGCCCAGACGGCATTGCCCGCGACTTCGGCATCAACGCGCATCGAGCGCAATTTCAGAATATCGAACTCCTGGCCGAACAGGCCGATCCGCGTCTGGCGATAGAAAGCCGGACCTTTCGATTCGAGTTTCACGATCAGGGCCGTCAGCATCACCAACGGAATCGTCAAAACCAGTAACAGCCCGCTCGCCAGTATATCGAATATCCGCTTTGCCACCGACGACAACCGCCGTCCGCTCGAAAAGCCGTCAGAAAAAATCAACCAGGACGGATTGGTGCTGCGCAAATCGACCCGACCCGTTTCGCGTTCCAGAAATGTCGTGATCTCGTTGACATGCACCCCCGCTGTCCGCACGCGCAGGAGGTCGTTCATCGGAATGCCATTGCGCCGTTCCTCAAGTGCCAGCACGACTTCGTTTGCATTTAATTTGGTCACATAGTCCGACAGATTGTCGATATGCTCGCGCGCAATCGCTGACGGGATCACACTCGGCACGTCGCCCATGTCGACATGGCCGACGACAGTGAATCCCGCGCCTTTCGCGTCGCCCAGCCGCCGCAACCGGTCCGCGCGCTTTCCGGCACCCAACACCAGAACGCGCCGCTTGAAGGTCTCGCTGCCCAGCGCTTTGCCCAGCATCGCGCGGATCGCGACAAGCAGGATGAACGCAATAATCATCGCATAAAGCGAATTCGACCGCCACAATGTTGCGCCCGGAATCGCGAAATACACCATCGACAGGAAAATCACGCCAAGGCAGATCGCAACCAGCACACGCGCGGCGGCAAAGCGCAGCGACTGCAACGAATCGACGCCGTAAACGCCGACCGCGATCATCGCGAATTGCAGCGACAGGGCAAAACTCACCAGCGGGACCAGCCGCGTCACAGCGGGATCGATAAACATATCGATCTGCCGCGCACGGATGACCCAGGCAATCTCCGCCGCGCCCAGCAACAATACGAAATCGAACAGCGCGAGCAGCAGCACCGCATAGGGCACATAATGTTTGAACAATCTAAACATGCGCGACTACGGCTCGTCCCCCGACATAAGCGTCAAATTTTCCGACACTCCCTACCCCTGTCGGCTAAATTGACAAAAATTTCCTGAAAATCGCGTTTAATATCTTTATGGGTCTGATTCATGGCTGAAATCACACTTATTGTTCCCGTCATTTTGTCGGGCGGATCGGGCACGCGCCTGTGGCCCATGTCGCGCGACGAACGTCCAAAACAGTTTCTAGCGCTGACCGGCGAACGGACGATGTTCCAGATGACGCTCGACCGTGCAGGCGATGAGGCGCGTTTTGCCGGTCCGCTGATTGTCGCCAATGCCCGCCATGTCGGCCTGATCGAGGATCAGCTTGAAGGCCGCCCCGCAACCCTGATTCTTGAACCGCTTGCGCGCAATACCGCACCTGCAATTGCGCTTGCCGCTCTTGCTGCCAATCCCTCAGACCCATTGCTCGTCATGCCCAGTGACCATGTGATAACGGATGTCCCCGCCTTCATGGCTGCCATTGACGCCGCTCTGCCGCTGGTCGAGCGTGGCTGGCTCGCGACGTTTGGAATCACGCCCGACGCGCCTGAAACCGGTTATGGCTATATCCAGACCGGCGAAGAAGTCGGCGTCGGTGCCCACCGCGTCGACCGTTTCGTTGAAAAGCCCGACGCAGCAACGGCTGAGGCCATGCTCGCGCAAGGCGGTTATGTCTGGAACGGTGGCATTTTCCTGTTCCGAGCCGATGCCTATCTCCATGCCCTTGCCGAGTTTGCACCCGCAATGCTCGACGCCGCCCGCGCGAGCATGGAAGCCGCCGAGCGCATCGGCCAGCGCGTCCTGCCTGACGCCGAAGCCTTCGCCGCCAGCCCCTCGGACTCAATCGACTATGCGGTCATGGAAAAGGTGGCCAAAAAAGAAGGGGGCCGCGTCGCTGTCGTTCCTGTCAGCATGGGCTGGTCCGACATCGGTTCATGGGATGCACTTCACACGCTCAATGCGGACGCGGCGGGCGATGCGCATTCGGGTGACATTATTGCGCTCGACACAAGCGGATGTCTGCTCAGCAGCGATGGCATCCGCATCGCGGCTGTTGGCGTTTCCGATTTGATCATCGTCGCAAGCGGTGACAGCGTCCTCATCATGCCGCGCGGGCAAAGCCAGGACGTCAAGCGCGTCGTGGCGGCCGTTAAGGAACAAAATGACGTCTTGAAGGCGTAACGGGCGCGACATAGACTTTGTCGTTACTTGCCTATCGTGGCGAGTCGCCCGTCGGCAGACAAAACGCACGCGGGCCTGTTTACGAGAGGAACTGCCATGAAGTTCATCCTTCCCATGATCGCCGCCACCGCACTCGCCGTTGCGGCCACACCGGCCACGGCCGCAACGCTGTTCGGCACCACGCTGTCCGGCCTGAACGAAGCGACGCCAAACAACAGCACGGCGACTGGCTCAGGCAACCTGACGCTCGCGACGGACCAGAATTCGATTAGCCTGTTCCTCAGCTGGACGGGGCTCAACGGCGGCCCTGCAACGGGTGCACATATTCATTGCTGTGCCTTGCCGGGTGCAAACGGACCCGTCGCAATTGATTTCGGCCCGCCCAATGTTGTCACGGGATCACTGTCGCGTACCTATGACCTGACGCTGCTGGCAACATATACTGGTGGTTTTGTGACCGCCAATGGCGGCACTGCCGCGTCGGCGCGCACTGCCTTTCTCAACGGGCTCAACAGCGGCCGCACCTATTTCAACGTCCATAACGGACAGTTTCCCGGCGGCGAAATCCGTGGCCAGCTTGCTGCCGTGCCCGAAAGCGCCACTTGGGGTATGATGATCGTGGGCTTCGGCATTGTCGGCGGCAGTTTACGGTTGCGTCGGCGGAAACTTGCCGTCGCCTAAGTGCAAATTTTGGCGTCACTCCGGCCTAAAGTCGGGGTGACGCTACGTCGGTAAATCTGAACCCAACCACCCCCTCAATCATCCTCATCTTCATACCCCACCAGATCGAGCGCCCGTGCCTTGATCTGGCGGGTCATGCACCAGTGCATCAACGCTTCTTCGCGGCCATGCGTTACCCACACTTCCTTCGGCGCGATTTCGGTGAGCGTCGCCGTCAGTTCGTCCCAGTCAGCATGATCGGACAGGATCAGCGGGAGTTCGACCCCGCGCTGCACCGCGCGCTGGCGGATGCGCATCCAGCCGCTTGCCATCGCGGTGATCGGGTCGGGCAGGCGGCGTGACCAGCGGTCATTGAGCGCCGACGGCGGGGCAATGGCGATGTGCCCGCGCATCTCCTCCTTGCTCGCGACCAGTGCAGGGCGGAGCTCGCCGAGGTCGACACCCCACTCGCGATAAAGGTCGCACAGCCGCTGCATCGCGCCGTGGATATAGATCGGCGCGTCATGGCCGAGCGCGCGCAGTTCGGCGATCACGCGTTGCGCCTTGCCCAGCGCATAGGCCCCGACAAGCACGCAGCGCTCGGGTTCGGCCGCCAGCGCCGCCAGCAGTTTCGCCATCTCGTCGCGCGTTTCGGGGTGGCGGAAAACCGGCAGCCCGAACGTTGCTTCGGTAATGAAAATATCGCACGCAACCGGCTCGAACAGTGCACAAGTCGGGTCCGCGCGCCGCTTGTAATCTCCCGACACCACCACCCGTTCGCCCGCATATTCGAGCAGGATTTGCGCCGAGCCCAGCACATGCCCGGCGGGCACGAATGTCGCCTTCACATCGCCGACCGTCACGCTCTCGCCATAGCCGACCGCCGTCCCGCCCGCCTGCTCCCCATAACGGACGCCCATGATCGCCAGCGTTTCGGGCGTCGCCCACACCGCGCCATGCCCGCCGCGCGCATGATCGGCATGGCCGTGCGTGACCAGCGCACGCGGCACGGCCCGCGACGGATCCACCCACGCATCGGCGGGGGGAATGTAAATGCCGTGCGGATGCGGTTCGATCCATGCGCCTAATCGTGCCATCACCCCTATATGGTTGCGATGCCCAATGATTCCCAGCTTCCTGCGGTCCTGATCGACTGGTTCGCGACCAAAGGTTGGGTGGTACGGCGCCATCAGCTCGAAATGCTCGAAGCAGCGCGGGCTGGGCGACATGCGCTGCTGGTTGCGCCGACGGGATCGGGCAAGACGCTTGCGGGGTTCTTGCCAACACTGGCCGAGTTGATCGAATGCCCGGCTGAGGGATTGCACACCCTTTATATCTCGCCCCTGAAAGCGCTCGCGGTGGATGTCCGCCGCAATCTGCTGACCCCCATCGACGAAATGGCGCTTCCCATCCGCGTTGAGGCACGCACCGGGGACACGCCGTCGGACCGCAAGAAAAGGCAACGAGAGCGCCCGCCGCACATCCTGCTGACGACACCCGAAAGCCTCAGCCTGCTGCTTAGTTACCCCGACAGCCTGACGCTGTTTGCTGGATTGCGAACGGTGGTCATCGACGAAGT
>JANOZQ010000195.1:0-1501 GCA_031429555.1 Sphingomonas sp.
CCGATTGTTGCCTGCGGCAAGCTCGCCACCTTCGGATTGCTTGATTCGATGACATAATATTCGTCGGGCGCATGGGCTCCCGACCCGTGGCCCAGCCCGAAATGTCCTGCCGGAATCGACACTGGTGACGCGGTAAAGACAGCGCCCGGCCACGATCCGGCAAGCCGGGGATTGAGCGTCGCGGTAATCCCGGCACGCTCGTACGTCGCCAGTTCGGCGCGGATCACGCGACTATCTTCGGCGGTTTCGGTGGGGTCATAGCCGCCCGACACATTAACCTCAATGTCGGTGAAGCCGCGCTTATCGAGATGTGCGCGGAGCTTGGTTTTGGCCTCAGCGCTTGTCTGATTGGGGACGAGGCGACAGTCGATCTTGGCCACCGCGCGCGCGGGCAGCACGGTTTTGCCGCCTGGCCCAGTATAGCCCGCCACCAGTCCTTCGATGTTCACTGTCGGCTGCGACGCAAGCCGCTCCAATGCCTGCGCTAACGGCAAGTCATCGATCCAGACCGGCACGCCCATCGACGCTTTCAGTTCGGCCTCATTGGAATTCCGCGCATTCTCGGCGATCAGCGCTTTTTCGCGAGTCGACAGCGGACGCACGTTTTCGAACCAGCCGTCAATCGTCGGCGTGTTACCATCGGCGCTGACCAAGGTCTGCAATGCCTGCACCAGCCGCCACGTCGGCGAATCGACCATTGCCTTTTGGCTTGAATGCAAATCCTTGGCAGGCCCGCGGCCCCATCTGGCACCACTGGCGACGAGTTCGAGTTCGATCATCCCCTTTGATCCGAGATTGACGCTGACATTGCCCGATTTGTCCTGCCACGAGGCGGGAATGATGATGCCTTCGCAGCGTTTCAAAGCGGCAAGCACGTCGGGACGCGTCGCGGCATCGCGGAAATTGGGCGAACCGATTTCTTCTTCGCCTTCGGCCAAAAGGACAAGATTAACCGGCAGCTTGACGCCCGCCGCCCGAAAGGCGTGTAACGCGGCGAGGAAGGTCGCCTGTGGTCCTTTCTGGTTGACGGCACCGCGCCCCATGATCGCCTTGCCCCAGCCATACTTGTCGACAATCCGCCCTTCGAGTGGTGGCGACGACCATTCTGCAGCATCATACTGCTTCACGTCATACATGAAGTAGATGCCCATCGTCCGCTTGGCTCCCGCATCGAGCGTGGCGAAGACCGATGGATGTCCCTTGGTCGGGACGATCTGAACTTTCTGGAACCCGGCGTCGCGCGCAAGTGCCGCCATATAGTCGGCACCCTTTTGCATGTTGAGGTTTTCGGCAGCGATTGAGGGGATCGCAATCCATTCCTGGATTAATTTGATCGCGGCGTCGTTGCCGCTTGCAACTGCCGTTTTGAGCCGCGTCATATCACCTGATTGCGCGAGCGTGATCGAAGGTGTCACAAGCAGACCTGCGCCGACGATGCCGGTGGCGAGAATGTCTCTGCGACTTTTATCCATCCAATCCTCCGTTGAGGCTGAGCCTGTTG
>JANOZQ010000196.1:0-1523 GCA_031429555.1 Sphingomonas sp.
GCCACGCACTGTTCAGGGCACAGTGCGCGTCGGCTTCTAACGAACTTCTCCCCTCCAGCCCTTGCTGGAGGGGTCGGGGGTGGCTCCTTCGGTTTGGTTTGCCGGAGCCCGATTTGACCAAAGAATGCCACCCCCGGCCCCTCCACGAAGACGTGGAGGGAAGGCACTGACGTTTTACTTGTCCGCCAGCGTCATCATAGACCGCAACGGCCGCGCCATCACCCGCCGCAGCATCGGCTCAAAAAAGCTCAGCGGCTCGCTGCCATAATCCGGATCAAACGCCGCCTGATCATAAACGCGGCAGAAATGCTCGCACGCATCCCAATGTTCGTGCCCACGGTGAACATCGCGCGCGTCGCGGTCCATGCCGAGAAAGTGGAAATAATAGTTCCCCTGGAACAGGCCGTGCTGCGCGCAGATCCAATGCTCTTCCTCGCTGACGAACGGCTTGATCATCGCCGCGGCTATATCAGGGTGGTTATAGGTGCCGATGGTATCCCCAATGTCGTGGATCAGCGCCATCACGACATAGGTTTCGGGGCGCCCGTCCCGGTGCGCGCGCGTCGCGGTTTGCAGACAATGCTGTAACCGGTCGATGGGAAAACCGCCGAAATCGCCCTCAAGCAGCTTGAGATGCGTCAACACCCGGTCCGGCAATTTCTGCGCAAAGCCCAGATATTGGCTTGCGATGATCGACCAGTCCTCCTGCGTCCCTTCCTCGAAATTGCGGAACTTCGCGCGGGGCCTATCTTCGCTGTCAGCCATTTCGACTCTCCTTTTCACGAACTTAACCCGCTTCCCTGAGCTTGTCGAAGGGCTGCCTTTCTTCTGCGCCATTGCCAAGGAAAGGACAGCCCTTCGACAAGCTCGGGGATACGGTGGCTTTGAACATCGCCGACATTCGACTAGGCTCGAAGCCTATGCCCACCACACCTCCCACCCCTGCCACCTTCTTTGCCGACAAGAACCGTGCGTTCTGGATGCTGCAGGCCGCCGGCTGGGCAGGCTATCTCCTGCTCCGCGCGGCACAGGGTGTGGCCAACGGGATGACGATTTCGTTCTTCATCCCCGTTCTGGTCTCGACGGCCACCGGCTATTCGCTCACCCTCGTCATGGCCGCAATCTATCGCTGGCTCATCCTCAAATCCCCGATTGTCATCTGGACCGGCACGCTCGCTACGGTCGCGGTCGGCGTTAGTGCCTATTCGATCATCGACGCCTGGGTTTTCTCAATGATCAACCGTGGCGGCGTTTTCGAAGGGGGTCTCGTGCTCGGCACAGTCCTCATCAACGGCCTGCTGCTCGGCGCGTGGTCCGCGCTCTATTACGGCATCAACTTCTTCCTGATCGCCGAGCGCCAGACGATCCAGCTTTTGAAACTCGAAGCGATGGCGTCGTCCGCCCAGCTTGCCATGCTGCGCTACCAGCTCAATCCGCATTTCCTGTTCAACACGCTCAATTCGATCTCGACGCTGGTGCTGTTGAAGCAGACCGAGCGCGCGAACGCGATGCTCGGGCGGCTG
>JANOZQ010000197.1:0-3565 GCA_031429555.1 Sphingomonas sp.
CGCTGTATCGCTGCTGGCACAGGCCCGCGACGGGGGGGCCGCAACCGTGCAGGGTGGCATCGCAACCGCAACTGCCGGTGCCAATACGGCCGCCATGGACACCGTCCTTGCCGACACCGCCTATGACGCCCTCAACACCGCTTCCGATGGCCTCGGCACAGCAAAAGACGACTACACCGTCTCCGCCGCAAACGTGACAGTCACAAAGACGGTCAGAGTAATTTCGGACCCGGTCAACATACCGGCGAACGCCAAGATGATCCCCGGTGCGGTCATCGAATATTGCATTATCGTCACCAACACCGGTGCTGCGACGGCAACGCCCAGCACGATTACCGATCCTGTGCCGGCAACGCTCAGCATCAATGCGGCTTCCTTGCGGGTCAACGGCACGGCAACCGCGGGTGTCTGCAACGCCAATGGCGTCGCCGGCGGCGGTGTCTCGGGTCAGAACGTCACGTCGGCACCGATGGTATTGAACAGCGTGCCAACCAACGGGACCGTTACAATGTATTTCCAGGCAACTGTCCTGTGACACGGCGCGTGACCAATCAGACGCTCTGGTTGGTCACGCATCGGGCAATAAAATATGCGGGTCGGCATTAACCATCTGAAGGCAATCATTGCCACTGTCGCCGCCGCGATCAGCTTAATCGCGCCGTCCGCCAGTGCGCAGACCATCAGCAACACCGCCACGATCCAGTGGCAAGTCGGCCCGGCGACATTGACGCAGGCGTCGAACCGCATCGATCTTGCCGTTGAGCGGCCCTCGGCGGCGCTTTCGTTGTCGACATTCCAATTTTCGGGTGATGCCAATGCCCAGCGGCTGGCGGTGCCCACAACAATCTGCCGTGGCACGGGTGGTGACTTGCCGGTAATCCTCGAAGGGGCGTATGCTGGCACGCCACGCGACCCCGCCAGTGTCGAGCGCACAACGCAAATCCGCGCAGGCGAACCACTGATCATTGGCATTACATCTGCATCCGATAACATCCGCAGCGATACTGTTGACACGATGAGCGTGACGCTGACGACGCCAGCCGGCGACGCCGAAACCATCGTGCTGCAAGAAACGGGTGCCAATACAAGCATATTTGTTGGCGTCCTACGAACCGCTGCGGTTCCACCAGCGCCTGTTAAAGGTGATTGCGTCCTTTCGCTACACCCCGGCGACAATCTGAACCTCGCTTCGACACGTCCGCAGGATGGCAGCGTGATCGCGACCTCACCTATCGAGGTTCTCGTCGATCCGTTTGGCATTGTGTTCGACAGTGCCGATGGCGCGCCGGTCCCGGGCGTTCGCGTTACCTTGATCGACGATGCCACCGGCCAGCCAGCCATTGTCTTCGGTGACGATGCCGTCTCGCGATTCCCGTCCACTATTGTTACAGGGTCAACCGTTACCGACGCCAGCGGTACCACCTACGCCTTTCCACCGGGCGACTATCGCTTCCCCTTTGTGAGACCAGGCCGATATCGCGTTGTGGTTGAACCACCCGCGCCCTATACAGCACCATCGCTTTCGACACCGGCCGAACTGGCCGGCTTGCTGCGTCCCGACGGCGTGCCATATACGTTGATCGCGGGGTCTTATGGCCAGCCCTTCCTCGTGGTCGATCCCGCGCCGGTGCGCGTTGATATTCCCATCGACAAGCCGGGCGCCGCGTTGCAGATCCGCAAAACAGCGTCTGCTGCCGTCGCGGTCCCCGGCGAGGCCGTGCAATATCGTATTATCGTTACAAACGGCGACACCCTTCGTCCAACCGGCGCGGTGACCGTCAGCGACCGTTTGCCCGATACGATGCGGCTGAAACCGGAATCGGTTCGTTATAATGGAGTCTTGCAGGCCTATTCGGTTAGTAACGATGGGCTAGACCTAACCATTATTTTACCGCCGCTTGCAGCCAACAAATCGGGCACGCTGACCTACCTTCTCGAAGTGCGCCCCGATGCCAAAGCGGGACAGACTATGAACCGGGCACAGGCGCGCGATAGCCGCGGTACGGTCAGCGCGGTCGCCGACGCCATGGTGCGTATTGCCCGCGACACTTTGACCGACCGGATGACAATCATCGGGCGGATCACCGATGGCGGCTGCGCTGTGGATCCCGACAAAGCCAATGGCATCGGCGGGGTCCGTGTTATGCTCGAGGACGGGAGCTACGCCGTCACCGATCCCGATGGCCGATATCATTTCGAAGGCGTCCTGCCGGGCACGCATGTCGTCCAGTTCGACCCCTCGACGCTTGGCCCCAGCCTCGTCCCCTCCAACTGCGCCCTCAATGCCCGCAGCGGTGGCAATCCCATTTCGCGCTTTGTCGAAGGACAAGGCGGTGCGCTTGTCCGTGTTGACTTCCGCGCGCAGTCGGGTGTGAACCCTGCGCTTGGTTCGGCGAAAGCGCCTGTCCGCGCCAAGCCCGTTGGTGAAGCCATCGCCGCGGGTGCCGAGCGCGACTGGTTTGCCGGGCAAGCGCCGGGCGTTGCTTGGCTCTTTCCCGAACCCGACCACAATCCACGCACCAAAGCTGTCCGCGTCGCGATCAAGCATCGCCCTAACCAGACGGTGACATTGTTCGCGAACGGCAAGCCGGTCAGCGCGCTCGCGCTCGATGGCACGCGCAAGAATGGCGATGGATCGATTGCCATTACGGTATGGCGCGCGCTCGATCTCAACGACCGTGCAACCGTTTTTATGGCTGAAGTGCGGGATTCCAACGGAGTCGTCGTCGAGCGCCTCGACCGCACTGTATATTACGCGTCGAACCCGATGAATGCTATGCTTGTCCGCGATAAGTCGGTCTTGATTGCCGACGGCGTCACGCGCCCGGTCATCGCAATGCGGCTGACAGACCGCGACGGCAGGCCCGTTCACCACGGCATCGTCGGCGATTTCGCCGTTCCCGCCCCTTATTATCCCGCCGTCGAAGCTGACGCCCAAGCTGCGCGCCAACTTTCGGGCCTCGAGCGCGCCCGCCCCGTCTGGCGCGTCGAGGGTGAAGACGGCATTGCCTATATCGAACTCGAACCGACCACCGCATCGGGCGGTGTCACCATCACGCTGCCGTTCCGCGACGGACAGGTTCAGCGCACGCAGCGCATCGATACCTGGCTTGAGCCCGGCAACCGTCCGTGGACCGTCGTGGGGTTTGCAGCAGGCACCGTTGGCTTCAACACGCTGAAAGGTCGCCTCGAAGGGCTCGGAGCTGATGGCGAACATTGGCTGACCGATGCGCGCGTCGCGCTTTATGCAAAGGGCCGCGTCAAGGGCAAATGGCTGCTGACAATGGCCTATGACAGCGACAAAAATGCCGATGAAAGCCGGTTCGGCGGCATCATCGATCCGCAGAGCTACTACACGATCTACGCCGACCGCAGCGAGCGGCGCTATGACGCGGCCTCGGTGCGCAAGCTTTACGTGCGCCTGGAACGGCCGCAATTCTATGCCCTGTTCGGTGATTTCGAAACCGGCATGGTCGAGCCGCAGCTGACCCGCTACGTCCGCAGCTTCAACGGCGTGAAGGCGCAATACCGCAGCGAGCACGTCTCCGCGACGGCCTTTGCTGCC
>JANOZQ010000198.1:0-2386 GCA_031429555.1 Sphingomonas sp.
ACTCTGGTAGCGTCGCCGAGCAATCGAGACATCGGAGGGCGCAATGGCCGAAAACCCGATGCTGAAATTTGTCGATAAGGCGCAGTCCTATCCGGAAAAGCGCGAAGCCATGTTGCGCGCCGAGGATTTCCGCGAGATCGCTGACAAATATGCCGTGCCGAGTGCCGAGGAACAGTCCGCACGCTGCTCGCAATGCGGCGTGCCATATTGTTCGGTTCATTGTCCGCTGCACAATCACATTCCCGACTGGTTACGTCTGACCGCCGAGGGTCGGCTGCGCGAGGCGTATGAGCTCTCGAACAGCACCTCGACAATGCCCGAAATCTGCGGCCGCATTTGCCCGCAGGACCGCCTCTGCGAAGGCAATTGCGTCATCGAATTTTCTGGCCACGGCGCCGTCACGATCGGTTCGGTCGAGAAATTCATCACTGATACGGCGTGGGAGCAAGGTTGGGTCGAACCCATTGTTGCGGGCCCGTCGCGTGGCCAATCGGTCGGCATCATCGGCGCAGGACCAGCGGGCCTTGCCACGGCGGAATATATGCGCGTCGCGGGATACGATGTGCATGTCTATGATCGCCACGACCGCGCGGGTGGCCTGCTCACCTATGGCATACCCGGCTTCAAGCTCGAAAAGCCCGTCGTCATGCGCCGTGTTGATCGCCTCAAAGCGGGCGGCATTGTCTTTTACGAGAATTTCGAAGTCGGAGGCGATGCCACGCTCGACGAGCTGCGCCAGAAGCATGACGCGATCCTGATCGCAACCGGCGTATACAAGGCGCGCGCAATCAAGATGCCCGGCGTGGGCAGCGATGGCGTGGTCGAAGCGCTCGACTATCTGATGACATCGAACCGCAAGGGTTTCGGCGATGCCGTGCCGATGTTCGACAGCGGTGCTCTGAACGCCGAGGGCAAGAATGTCGTGGTCATCGGTGGCGGCGACACAGCAATGGATTGTGTCCGCACGGCGGTGCGCCAAGGCGCGAAATCGGTGAAGTGTCTCTATCGCCGTGACCGCGCCAACATGCCGGGCAGCCAGCGCGAAGTCGCCAATGCCGAGGAAGAAGGCGTCGAGTTCGTCTGGCTGTCCGCCCCCGAAGCCTTCGGTTCGTCGGATCGTGGCTGGGTCAACGACGTCCGCGTTGCGAAAATGCGCCTCGGTGCCCCCGACGCCAGCGGACGACGCGCGCCCGAAGCTGATCCCGGTAGCGAGTTCAAATTGGACGCCGATCTCGTCATCAAGGCGCTCGGCTTCGATGCCGAAGACTTGCCCAAAATGTTCGGATCGCCAGACCTCGGCGTCACCCGCTGGGGCACGCTACGCGTCGATCACAAGACCATGCAAACGAGCCTCGACGGGGTGTTCGCGGCGGGCGACATCGTGCGCGGTGCGAGCCTTGTCGTCTGGGCCATTCGCGACGGCCGCGACGTGTCAGATCATATGCACCGTTATTTGAAGGCAAAGGCAGCACTGGAAAGGAAAGCCGCGTGATGAAGTTCGTTATGATCGCGCTCGCGCTGACCCTAACAAACCCTGTACTGGCGCAGGATGCCCCGCTTGATCCCGCCCGCGTCACATCGGCCAAAGGTTTGATGGACGTCATCATGCCCCCCACCAAACGCGAGGCCATGATCGAAAGCATTATGCGCGGCATGATGGCCAACGTCACGCAAATGATGACGAGCAGCCCCGAAATGACGTCCGCGTTCGGTGGCGACCAACGTGCCGTTGAAATCTTCGACAAGTTCATGAAGCGCCAGCAGGAAAGCTCGATCAAAATGCTCAAGGACAATTTTCCTGGCATGATGGACGCGATGACGAACGCCTATGCCCGGCGCTTTACGACGGTGCAGCTCGCTGAAATGCGTATGTTTTTCGAAACACCGACCGGGCAAATTTATGTCGATCAAGCGGCCACGATCATGAACGATCCCGACGTCCAGACATGGCAACGCGACCTGATGACCAAGGGCTTCAGCCAGATGCCCAAGGAAATCGACGCGATGGTGGCGGAGATAAGGGCATTGAAACCACAAGGCAAAACCGGTGGCTAAGCGGCTCGCCCTTGCGCTTTGCACGGTGCTTTGCGCGCCCGCCGCTGCGGACACGACGACGGTGGCCGTTGCCGCCCAAAGCCCCGCCGAGCAGCTTGCAACCCTCGTGCTACCGCGCGAACAGTTCCTTGCCATTCGTGTTCCGCGTTTCGATGCCGCCTATGCTATCGACATTGTCGATGACACGCGTCTGATCGCACTCGAAGAGACGCATCCCGGCGTCATGGACGCGGTAAAAACTGCCGCACACGACGAAGCGCTGAAAGGCTATGGCGCTGCGCTGACACTGCTCCAGACCGACGTTGCCAAGCTTTATGCAAGTAAATTCACC
>JANOZQ010000199.1:0-6275 GCA_031429555.1 Sphingomonas sp.
ACGCCCCCCGCGACCGGCCTGTTAAACCTGTTCGCCCCGAGCGACATTGCCGCTTCAGGCACGAATGCCTTCAAGGGCCAGGGTCAGACCGCGCAATCAAACGCACTGTCGGGCGAAATCACCGTCACCATTGCTGCCGTCTATCCCAACGGGACGATGCTGGTGCGCGGGCAAAAACTCGTCACGCTCAACCGCGGCGACGAATATGTGCAGGTTTCAGGCATCGTCCGCGAAGCCGACATCGGTAGCGACAACCGTGTCCTCTCCACCCGCATTGCGGACGCCAGGATCACTTACACCGGCAAAGGCGAAATGGCCCGCGCGTCGCAGCAAGGCTGGCTGCAACGCTTTTTCAGCAAAGTGAGTCCCTTCTGATGCGCTGGCTTCTGCTCCTCCTCGCCTTGTATGTGACCCCCGCGCAAGCCGACCGCATCAAGGATCTCGGCACGTTTCAGGGGCTGCGCATCAACCAACTGACGGGCTATGGCGTTGTCGTCGGCCTCGCAGGAACCGGCGACGACAGTCTCGATTACTCGACCCAAGGCGTCAAAGGCGTCGTCAGCCGCTTCGGCCTTACGCTGCCCCCCGGCATCAATCCCAGTCTGAAGAACGCCGCCGCTGTCATCATCACCGCCGAACTTCCCGCTTTCGCCAAACCGGGCCAGCGCCTTGACATCACCGTCTCGGCGCTCGGCAAAGCAAAATCACTGCGCGGGGGCACCCTTGTCATGGTGCCCTTGCGTGGTGCCGACGGCCAGATTTACGCAATGGCACAGGGCAATCTCGCGGTCGGCGGCCTCGGCATCGACGCAGCCGATGGCTCGAAACTGACGGTCAACGTGCCGAGCGCTGGACGGATTCCTGGTGGCGCGACTATCGAACGCGCTGTCGCATCGGGATTTGCCGACAGCCCGGTTGTCACATTCAACCTGGCCGAAGCCGATCTGACGACTGCCCAGCGCGTTGCATCTGCAGTCAACCGGCTCATGGGCGACGGCAAGGCGCGCGCCATCGATGCCGTGTCGGTCGCGATTGAAGCGCCCCCGGGTGCCGAAAGTCGGTCGATGCTGATGTCGCTGATCGAGAATATCGACGTGAACCCCGCCGATGCCCCTGCCCGCGTCATCGTCAACGCCCGCACCGGCACCGTCGTCATCAACGGCGCGGTCCGCATCTCGCCTGCTGCCGTCAGCCACGGCAAACTCACCGTCCGCATCGAGGAAAATCCGCGCATCTCGCAACCCTCTCCCTTCTCTCAGGGGCAGACCGCGCTCGAGCCCAGCAGCGACATCAAGATTGAGGAAGTGCGCAACCCGATGTTTAAGATCGAGGCCGGTGCGTCGTTATCGGATATTGTGGCGGCGGTGAACCGCATCGGTGCCTCGTCGGGTGATCTCGTCGAGATATTGCAGGCGCTGAAGCAGGCGGGTGCAATGAAAGCGGAGTTGATTGTATTATGATTATCACTGCAACAGCGCCAATGACGGCTTCCCCACCTTCGCCTGCAATCAAGGAAACCGCCAAACAATTCGAAGCGATCTTCCTTCGCCAGATGATCGCTTCGATGCGCAGCCCCTCGCTCGGCGACGACCTGTTCGGGTCGGACGCGTCGAACCAGTTCCGCGACATGTCCGATGCGCGCCTTGCCGACAGTATGGCGGGCAAATTCGGCATTGCCCAACTCCTTGAGAAGCAACTCGGGAAATGAGCAGCGATCTCCTAAATATCGGTGCCTCTGGCCTGCGCGCCTATCGTGCATCGCTCGCGGTTACCGGCGACAATATCGCCAACGCCCAGACCGCCGGTTATGCCCGACGCAGCTTGCGCCTGTCCGAAGTGTCGATCAGTGGCCAGCCCGACTTCCGCTATCGCAACCGCACCCGTTTTGACGGTGTGGACATCAGCGCCACCCTGCGCGCCAATGACACATGGCGGACCAGCGACGCCCGCCTTGCTGCATCCGCGCATGGCAAGTCCGAAACCGTCGCGACGTGGATGACTGCCACCGAAACTGGCCTGTCCGACAGCGAGACCGGCACCGGCGCATCGCTCGCGCGCATGTTCGCCTCCGCCAGCGCACTTGCCGCCGATCCTCTGAGCCGCGCCCCACGAAGCGCCTTCCTCGCGAGCATTGATGATACAGCGTCATCGATCCGCACCAACGCCACCGAACTGTCGCGCGTCGCAACAGGCATTGCCGAGGGCGCACAGTCATCGGTTGACGGCTTGAACGCCAATCTGAAAGCCTTGGCTGACGTCAACTTCGCCATCCGCCGCACGTCAGCCGGAAGCACAGCAAATGCCGAACTTTCGGATCAACGCGACCACCTGATCGACAGCATCGCCGCACAGACTGACGTCACGGTAGAAATAGCCGCCGATGGAACGGCGAAGCTGACCCGCAGCGCGCAATTACTGGTCGACGGCGGCAAAGCTGCGTCACTAGCGCTGACCGTTGCGCCTGATGGCCGCCTGTCATTCACGCAGACTTATGATGCGGTCACCACCTCTTTTGCGCCGGGCGCTGGCGTGATCGGTGGTCTTACCACTTCGGCCAGCACAGTCGCAGACCGTCGCACAAAACTCGACACCCTTGCAACCGACCTCGCGACAGCGCTCAACACTTGGCATGCCAACGGACGCACGCCCGCGAATACAAACGGCACACCTTTGCTCGACGCATCGGGCGGCGCTGTCGCTCTCGCGGCCCTGGTGACGGACCCCACCCAAGTCGCCGCTGCCGATAGCGTCGGCACGGCTAATGGCAACATGCTTGCGCTTTCCGGCGTCCGCACCGGCAGCGGCGTCGAAAACCAGTGGGCCGCGCTTGTCGCCAATCAGGCACAAACGACGGCGTCGGCCCGCGCCGACGAAACCCGAACCTCGGCTCGCAAAGACACCGCCGACGCCGCCCGCGACATGGTCGAAGGCGTCGATCTCGACCGCGAAGCCGCCGACCTTGTCCGTTTCCAGCAAGCCTATGAAGCGTCCGCACGGATCATCCAGATCGCAAAGGAAACCGTCGACACCATCTTGAGGCTGTTCTGATGACCGGTATACGCTTCCGCATTGACGCCGCCATTCGTCACCAAGGCGCACTGGCAACCCGCATTGCCCGCGGACAGGCCGACATTACCACGGGCAAACGCATTCAGGCGGCGTCGGACGATCCCGCGGCGTCGGTCCGCATCGCACAACTCCGCCGCACACTGACCAACGAGACTGCTTGGCGCAGCAATGTCGATAACGGCATCGCGCTGGCGGCCCGTGCCGATGCAACGCTTGGCAATGTGGCGACCATTATGGATCGCGCCCGCGAACTCGCGACGCTCGGCGCAAACGAAACGCTGAGTGACAAGGACCGCGCGACCATAGCGCTCGAGCTGCGCAGTATCGCCGACGAAGTCGACAGCTTGAGCATCGGTACCGACGCGACCGGGCAACCGATCTTTCCTGCCGTCCCGCTACGGCTGCCTGTGGGAGACAGTCTGACCCTGACCGCCACAACATCGCGGAGCGACGCTTTTGACGTCAGCGGGCGCAATATCGCCACGATCCTGCGCGACGCTGCGACAGGTATCACGACAAGCACGGCGGGACGCGCTGCCGCGCTTGCCAACACCACGCTTGCCAGTGACCATATTGCCACCGTTCGCGGTGAACAAGGTGCCCGCGCGGCCCGCTTCGATGCCTTGCGGGACCGCCTCGTTGATTCCGCAACTGCCATCGACGAAGAACGCAGCAGCATCGAAGACACAGACCTCGCGGCGACCATTGCCCGTGTCCAAACCGATCAATTGTCGCTCGATGCCGCTCAAGGGTTGTTTGCCCGCATCAACCGCCGGACATTGTTCGACCTGCTCGCCTAAACATCGGCAAGTTTTCGCCGTTAACCCTGATGAACCGCCCGACATTTCGGGCATTTTCGGGGGACCACCGCGACCATGTTTCCAGCCATCGGCCTTGTCGTTCTGATTGTCATGGTGTTCGGCGGCTTTGCCATTACCGGCGGGCATCTCGAGCCCGTCCTGCACGCACTTCCGCATGAAATGTTGATCATTGGCGGTGCAGCCATCGGCGCGCTGATCATCGGCAATTCGGGGGCGCAGTTGAAAGCGCTTGGCGGTGGTCTCGTCAAAGTCTTCAAGGGACCAAGCTGGAAGAAACAGGACTTCCTCGACACGATTTTCCTCGTGTCGAAGCTCATGAAAATGCTCCGCATCGAAGGACCGGTTGCAGTCGAGCCGCATATCGAGGACCCCAAAGCCTCGACAATTTTTGCAGACTATCCGCGCCTGTTGAAGGACACCGCGCTGATCCATCTGATCTGCGACACGTTGCGGCTGGTCGTGGTCTCGTCGGGCAATCTTGATCCGCACGCCGTCGAGGATGTCATGGATCATGCCATCAAAACGCATCACCACGAAGCCATCGGCCCGGCTGATAATCTCCAGACGCTGGCGGACGCACTGCCCGCACTAGGCATTGTCGCGGCCGTGCTCGGCGTCGTCAAAACGATGGGCTCCATCGACCAGCCGCCCGCCGTCCTCGGCGCAATGATCGGCTCGGCCTTGGTCGGCACGTTCCTCGGCGTGCTGCTCGCTTACGGCATGGTCGGGCCATTTGCCGCCAAGGCAAAATCGATCATCGAGTCCGACGCGGCGATTTACAGCGTGGTGAAGCAAATTATCATCGCGACGCTCCACGGCCACCCGCAGCCGCTGGTGATCGAAGCCGCGCGCGCGGGCCTAGCCCATGGGGTGCAGCCGAGCTTTGCCGAAGTCTTCGACGGGATGCGGGGTAAATAACATGGCGACCACTGCCCCCAAGCGCGGCAAGAATGAGCCACCGCCGCGCCCGATCATCGTCAAGAAAATCTACGAGGCACCGCACGCCGGTCATCACGGCGGCGCGTGGAAGGTTGCCTATGCCGATTTCGTGACGGCGATGATGGCATTCTTCCTGCTCATGTGGCTGCTCGGCGCGACGACCGAGAAACAGCGCAAATCGATTGCCGATTATTTCGCCCCGACGTTGATCACAAAAAAGGAAGGCGCGGCAGGCGGCACAGGCCTGCTTCAAGGAGACTCGATCATGGCGAGAGACAATCTCGCGACCTCGGTTGCGGGGACCGGCACCCGTGCTATCCCGGTGTCGCGTGAACAGGACCGCACCAATTTCAAGGACATCGCGCGCGCGCTTAAAGTCCGTATGGAAAGTAGCGACGCGCTCAAACGCCTGATGAAAAACATCCGTTTCACCGAAACGCGCGAGGGGCTGCGTATTGATATTGTCGACGAAGCCGATTTCTCGATGTTCGGCAGCGCCACGGACAAACTCCTGCCGCAAGCGCGCAGCCTGATCGGCGAAGTCGCGCACGTCGCGCGGGACCTGCCCAATGATCTTATCGTGCGCGGGCATACCGACGCCCTGCCTTATGCCAGCGGCAAAGGCATGAACAACTGGATGCTGTCGACCGCTCGCGCCGAGGCAACGCGCCAGGCGCTGGTCATGTCGGGCATCATGCCGAGCCGCTTCGCCCGCATCGAAGGCGTCGCCGACCGCGAACCCTATGCCCCTGAAAACCGCTTCGATCCGAAGAACCGGCGGATGAGTATTACGTTGGCTTGGAGTGGATCCGGCGGCTAATGCGCCAGCGCCTTGTTGATGTCCTCAACCATCTTCTTGGCATCCGCCAGCAGCATCATCGTCTGGTCCATGTAGAACACGTCATTGTCAACGCCCGCGTAACCGACGCCGCCCATGCTGCGCTTGATGAAGAACACGGTCTTGGCCTTCTCCACGTCGAACACCGGCATACCATAAATCGGCGATGACTTGTCGGTCTTTGCCGCCGGATTCACGACGTCGTTCGCGCCGATAATGAAAGCAACATCGGCCTGTGCGAACTCGCTGTTTATGTCTTCGAGTTCGAACACTTCGTCATAAGGGACGTTCGCTTCGGCGAGCAGCACATTCATATGGCCCGGCATACGCCCAGCGACGGGGTGGATCGCATATTTGACCGAAACGCCATCCTTCTTGAGCAGATCGCCCATTTCCCGAAGCGCGTGCTGTGCTTGCGCCACCGCCATACCATAGCCGGGCACGATGATAACGCTTTCGGCCTGCGCCATCATATAGGCCGCGTCCTCGGCGGATCCGCGCTTCCAAGGACGGTCGGTTTTTGTTTCGCCGCCCGCGCTGGCGACCGCGCCGAAGCCACCCGCGATCACGCTGATGAAGCTGCGGTTCATGGCCTTGCACATGATGTA
>JANOZQ010000200.1:0-1940 GCA_031429555.1 Sphingomonas sp.
CATTGGCGAGCATGTTGAGCCGCCCACGATGCGCCATGCCGTAGACGATCTCGCGCACGCCCATCGCGCCGCCATATTTGATGACGGCTTCGAGTGCGGGGATCATCGCTTCGCCGCCGTCGAGCCCGAAACGCTTGGTGCCAACATATTTCTTGCCGAGGAAGCGTTCCCACTGTTCGGCCTCGATGACCTTAGCGAGGATTGCTTTCTTGCCTTCGGGGCTGAACGCGATCGCTGCGTCCTTGCCTTCCATGCGGTCCTGCAAAAAGCGGCGCTCTTCGACGTCGCTGATGTGCATATATTCGAGGCCGACATTGCCGCAATAATTCGCGCGCAGCGTGCCGACGAGTTCGCGTATGCTGCCCCATTCCATGCCCAGCGCACCACCGAGATAGATTTTGCGGTCGAGATCAGCTTCGGTGAACCCATAATATTCGGGTGTCAGATCGGCAGGCAGATCCGTCTTGGTCAGCCCCAGCGGATCGAGATTGGCCGCCAAATGCCCGCGCACGCGATAGGTGCGGATCAGCATCATCGCCTTGATCGAATCCGATGCGGCTTTGACGAGATCGGTCTCGGCGACTGGCGCACCGGATTTGGCGACAGCCTTTTTGATGTCGACCGCCATTTGTGTCGGGTCGAGCGCAGCCGTCAGATCGTCATTGACCAGCGGCGACCAGTTTGGCCGCGCCCATGACGGTCCGGCTTCATGTTCAGGATTGGGATCGTCGAGTGCCATTTTAACCTCCATCGTCATCCCAGCGAAAGCTGGGATCCCATGCGGCGAGGGATCCCAGCTTTCGCTGGGATGACGTTTGTTACACGTTCAACAAAGCCTTCAGCGTCACCCCTAGTTCGGATGGCGACGGCGAAACTTTAATCCCGGCCGCTTCCATCGCCGCGATCTTGTCTTCGGCCCCGCCTTTGCCGCCCGAAACGATGGCGCCGGCATGGCCCATGCGGCGTCCCGGCGGCGCGGTGAGGCCCGCAATAAACCCGACCATCGGTTTCCGGCGCCCGCGCTTGGCTTCGTCGATCAGGAACTGCGCGCCTTGCTCCTCGGCATCGCCGCCGATTTCGCCGATCATGATGATCGATTGGGTCGCCTCGTCGGCCATGAACAGTTCGAGGACATCGACGAAATTGGTGCCGTTGACCGGATCGCCACCAATGCCGACGGCCGTCGTCTGGCCCAGCCCTTCGGCGGTCGTCTGGAACACCGCTTCATAGGTCAGCGTGCCCGAGCGGCTGACAACGCCGACCGAGCCCTTCGAAAAGATGCTGCCCGGCATGATGCCAATTTTGCACTCGCCGGGGGTAAGCACGCCGGGGCAGTTCGGGCCGATCAGCCGCGATTTGCTGCCCGACAGCGCGCGCTTGACCTTGACCATGTCGAGCACCGGAATGCCTTCGGTGATGCACACGATCAGCGGCACTTCGGCATCAATGGCCTCAAGGATCGAGTCCGCAGCGAACGGCGGCGGGACGTAGACGACGCTCGCATCCGCGCCGGTCTTCGCGACAGCCTCGGCAACCGTGTCGAACACCGGCAACCCGATATGCGTCGTCCCGCCCTTGCCCGGCGTAACGCCGCCAACCATCTGCGTGCCATAAGCCAGCGCCTGCTCGGTGTGGAACGTGCCGGTCTCGCCGGTCATGCCTTGGGTAATGACGCGGGTGTTTTTATTGACGAGGATGGACATCTATTTTCCCTAAATCCGTTAGGCGTCAGTTCGTCAAATTGCCGAAGACGCGACCTGCAATCAAACCGCCGATGGGCAGAAAACCCCAATAACCTGCGAGGCTTGTCGTGTTGGAAGCCTGCCGCATTATCTCGGAAAACAATGCCAGTGCTCCCAGCACGGCGGCAAAAAAGCCAAATAGCACCCAACCAAACACTACCGACAGCTTTGCACTCGAGAAGCCGATTACCAGCGGAA
>JANOZQ010000201.1:0-3767 GCA_031429555.1 Sphingomonas sp.
CTCGTCCCCCGCGCGACGCAGTTTCCGGTACCAGCCGACGAACCCGACGCGATGCCCGAGGACACCGACCCCGGCGAGCAAAGTAGCGGCGATGCAGCGCAGCCGCTCGAAGATGTTATCCTCGAAGCGGTTCGCGCCACGCTGCCGCCGAACATGATCGCTGCGATTGCCGAAAACGGGCGACGCGCGGCAATGAGCAAAGGCAAGGGCAGTGGCGCAAAGATAAAGGCGCAGATGCGCGGGCGGCCGGTGGGCGTGCGGGCGGGGACCCCGCGCGGCGGGAACCGGCTGAGCCTGATCGAGACATTGCGGGCAGCGGCCCCCTGGCAGAAGCTCCGCCGTGCGGCAGGCGATAGCCGCGTCCGTATCCGTCGCGATGATTTGCGGATCAAGCGGTTTCAATCGCGCGCCGAGACAACGACAATCTTTGTTGTGGATGCGTCCGGATCATCTGCGGCGGCGCGGTTGGCCGAAGCGAAGGGGGCGGTCGAACTGCTGCTGGCCGAAGCCTATGTGAAGCGCGCCCAAGTCGCGCTGATTGCGTTTCGCGGGAGCAGCGCCGAACTGATTCTGCCGCCGACGCGATCTCTGACAAGAGCACGGCGGGCCTTGGCTGAATTGCCGGGTGGCGGAGGGACGCCGCTTGCGGCAGGTTTGGCGATGGCGGGCGAGGTCGCGGCTGCGGTGCGGTCGAAGGACCGGACACCGTTCGTGGTGGTGCTGACCGATGGACGCGGGAATATCGCGCTCGATGGCACGGCGGATGCGGGCGCAGCGAAGCGCGATGCCGAAGCGGCAGCACGGGCGATGAAGGCACCCGGCGTATTGATCGACATTTCGGCACGACCTCGCGACGAGGGGCGGGCGATTGCCGCCCTGATGGGCGCTAAATTTGTTGCCCTGCCGCGCGGGGATGCGTTGTCGGTTCGCGACGCGGTGAAAGCATCATGAGCGACCGGCCCGACTGGAACGTCGAAGGCCGTGACTGGCCGAACCGCGCGCACAGTCGGTTTGTAAACGCAGGCGGCGTGCGATGGCATGTGCAGGTGACAGGATCGGGGCCGGTGCTGCTCCTGCTACACGGCACCGGCGCGGCGACGCACAGCTGGCGGCGAATGTTGCCGATGCTGGCGGAGCATTTCACCGTCGTTGCGCCTGATTTGCCGGGGCATGGCTTTACCGCGCGGGGCCCGCAGACATTACCTGCAATGGCGAAAGCAGTGGCGGCATTGCTGGCCGAACTCGATCTGAAGCCCGTCATCGTTGTTGGCCATTCGGCGGGCGCAGCCGTGGCTTTGCGGATGGCGCTCGACGGTTTGGTCGCTGCCAAGGCTATCGTTGGCCTTAGTCCTGCGCTGCTCCCGTTCCCGGGCCTTGCCGCAAAGCTATTCCCGACGATGGCCAAGCTGTTGTTCGTCAACCCATTCGCACCCTACATCTTTGCACGGATGGCGGGGCCGACTCGCGAAGTGGCGCGCTTCATGCTGAAAAGCACGGGGTCGCAGCTGGATGGTGATGGCGTCGACTATTATGCGCGCTTGTTCCGCAAGCCGGGGCATATTGCGGGGACCATCGGCATGATGGCGTCGTGGGATCTGGAGCCCTTGAAGCGTGATTTGGCGGGACTGAAAGTGCCGTTGCTGCTGATCCACGGTGACGGTGATACCGCGATCCCGCTGGCGAAAGCGCGCGAGGCGGCAGCACTGGTGCCGGGTGCCCGGCTTGAGGTGCTTGGGGGGCTGGGGCATCTGGCGCATGAAGAAGCACCGGAACGAGTTGCCGTAATGATTGTCGATTTTGTCGAAGGGACGGGCGCATGATCGGAAAATATGCTGGCCAGATCGAAGGGGCGCTGACCGCGATCATCGTGCTCGGCTTTTGCGCTTATCAATATTGGGCAACGAACCGTTCCATCGAGGCCGACAAAGCTTCAGCGCGCGACACCGACTCAGCGAAGAATTCTGGGCATGCGGAAGGGGAGCATGAGCTGGACAATCGGCGAGACGAAACGGTCCATTGAGAGGCTTTCGTGGACCGCATCGACACGCTCTCCGTAGATTTCAGTCGACAACGCCGAACGTGAATAAAAGGGCGCATTCTCCCACGTTTTGACGACTTTTGCATCGGACCCGCGCGTGCGGCGCGGCATGCCGAACGTGGTGCCCGGCAACCGCGCCGACGGCGGCAGTTCGGCATCGTGCCAGACGCCCTGCCGGTCATAACGCAATGCCATCGCGAAATCGGTGCCGTCGCGGCGTTCGCCTTCATATATGACGGCGACATCGTCTTTCAGATGCGCGCGCGACCATTGCCATTCGCTGAAGCCCGCTTCCAAAGGTTCGCGGCCGAAGTTCGAATCGAAATAGCCGCTGCCCGACCAGTTGATGCCGGGCGAGTCCATGCTCACTTCGACGCGGGCGCGGGGGGCGATGGGGTGCCAGAGATGCTGGCCATCCTCATGAAGACCGAAGGCGGTTTCCGAAATTTGCTCTGGATAAAGCCGCACTTTACCCTTGACCGGAAAGGGAATGGGGCAAGCGGTCTCGTCGATGTCCACAACCAGCGCATCGCCGTCCCAGTGCATCGAACTCGGTCCGACTTGCAGCGTGTCCGCGCTGCGGTGGAGTTTGGCCGATCCTCGCTCGGTCATTGTCCAGCGGTTACCGCGCGGGCCGTAAAGCGCGACATTGATTGAACAATGTTCTTCGGGGCGACCGCGCCCGCTGGCTTTGTAATAGGGCGAGAAAACGCTGCCCACGAAACCGATAATGGTCAGCCCGAAGCGACCGTCTGCGCTGATCGCGTCGACATACCACCAGCCATAGCCTTGCGGCGGGACGATTGCGTCGAAGCGTGGTCCGACATGATCGATGCGGCGGCCAATTGTCCCGACAGCGCGACCATCGGCACGCCCGCGCCCGGGTGCGTGCTGCCCCCCGCCAAGTAAAGCCCAGGGATCGTCGTTCGTGCGCCCGGCCGGCGGAAGGACGCCGCCCACCCGTGCGAGGCCCGTCCATAAAGGGCTCCACCCGTCGCCGGAAACCGGGTCGCGAAATCGGTCGGTGTCGTCGCTTGCAGATCGCCCGATAAGGTCAGCCCCGATTGCGCCAGCGTGGCCAGCATCGCGGTCTTGCATGTGTCGATCTCCTGATCGGAATAAAAGTGGGTATCGCCATTGGCAGGCGCGTTGATGATGATCTGCAGGCGTTCGTTGGTGTTGAGCGCGCTTTCGTCGAGGCGATCTTGGGCGCAGATATAGGCCGTGGGATGGGCGGCGAGCTGGCCGCGGGCGATGGCATCAAACTCGGCGCGGTAGTCGTTCGAGAAAAAGACATTGTGGTGGGTTAGCGGGAAACCTTCGGCTTTGACATTGCCGAGGAAAGTCACAGCCGAGAGTGATCGCGCGGCGGGGGCATAAGGAGTGCCGGTTTTGACGCCGAAAGCACCGGCGGCGAGCGCGGCGCTATCGGCGTTAAGGACGACCGAGTCGGCGGTGATGCGTTCGCCATTTTCGAGTTTAACGCCCGATGCACGCCCTTTGTCGGTCAGGATTTGATCGACGCGGGCATTGTAGTGGAACGTGGCACCATTCTTGACCGCAACTGCCTCCAGCGCACGGGCAAGCGCCGACAACCCGCCCTCGACGAACCACACCCCTTCGGCTTCGACATGCGCGATCAGCATCAGGGTCGACGGCGCGAGGAACGGCGATGACCCGCAATAGGTGGCGTAGCGCCCGAACAGCTGGCGCAGGCGCGGGTCGGGGA
>JANOZQ010000202.1:0-3416 GCA_031429555.1 Sphingomonas sp.
GCGCCAGCGTCTGCCCCAAATACCCCCGTCAAGTCAGGGCCAAACGGTCGCAGGAAACCGGTTCCCGTCCGCAACACGCTGCCGTCGGCGAGCACGACATCATAGGACAGCACTGACGGCGCAATCGTGCCGCCACGCGCGCCCCAGAACAGGCCGTTCTGCGACGCCCCCCCACCGACACTCGCCTTGATCCCCGATAGCGTGCCCCACAACGGCGTCCGCAATCCCTTGGGCTTCAGGACATCGTAAAGCGCGCCCCACGCACACCCCGCCTCGACCGTCACCGTCATGTCCGCCTCATTGATCTCAAGGATGCGCGCCATTCGCCCCATGTCGACGATCAGCGCCCCCGCCTCGGGCGCGACGTAGCCCGACGTGTAACTCATCCCCCCGCCGCGCGGGATGATGGCCAGCCCTTCCGCCGCCGCTGCTGCAATCCCAGCCGCCAGTTGGTCGATAGTGCCGGGTCGGAACACGGCCAGCGGCGGCGGCCCTTTGGTAAAAACATCCTGCGCATAATAGGCGCATTCCGCCGCATCGGTGATCAGCGCATCGGCGGAAAACTGGTCAAAAAACCTAGGCTTCGCGCGTGTCGCCATCAGGCCAGTGCCTCCTTCAGTCGTTCCTCGCCCGGATACCGCCCCATCGTCACCAGCAACGCACCGCCCGCAACGAACAGCCCGGCGGCAACAACAAGCATCGCGTCGTAGCTCCCCGTCCGGTCTCGGACGATCCCGTAAATCAGCGGCGAGATCGCCGAAAACAAACCGAACGGCATATAAAGCATCCCGTAAATCCGCCCGAAATGCGCCATCCCGAAATAGCGCGCAGCAAGGAACGCAATCAAATCGCTTTCCGCTCCCGCCGCAAAGCCGAGCAGGAACGCCGCAACCGAAATGGCCATGACATCGCTGCCCGTACCCATCAGCAGAAAACATGCGACGGCGGGCAGGCACAGGACAGGAAAGCCAACCGCCGGACCCCATATCCGGTCCAGCAGGAACCCGACCCCGATCCGCCCGACCAACAACCCAAGGCCAACAATGCTCATCATCCCCGCCGCTGCGGGAAGGCTGAACCCGTGATCCATCACAATCGGAATCATATGGATATGCGCCCCGCCATAGGCCGCCGCAATGAGCAGGATCGAAATCCACAATGTCCAGAACTGGCGCGTCTTGACCGCCGCGCCAAAGGTCATGCCCGCCACATTGCCATCCGCCGCATTCAGCGCAGCAGGTCGCTCATCGGCGCGCGGCTCGCGAAACAGCAACAGGCACACCGGCAACGCAACCAGCAGCGGCAATAACGCGACAATCGGGAACATCGCGCGCCAGCCATGCGCACCGATCGCCCAGACCGCCAGATTAGGCACGATGAAAGCCGCCGCACTCGTCCCGATCAGCATGATGCCCAGCGCCAATCCGCGGTTCTTCACAAACCACAAGCTGATCGCGCGGCTCCACGTCACCGGCGTCGACCCAATCCCGACCAGCCCGACAAGGAACCATAACGCATAATAGCCGGGCAGCGACGGCGGCGTGAAATACATCGCGGCAAATGTGGCGATGAACCCGAAGAGCGACCATAATGCCACCCGCCGCACGCCATATTTGTCGGAAAGCCAGCCGAACACCGGCGCCATCAATGATGCCGTAATCCCGAAGACAGTGATGCCTGCGCTGACTTCTAACCTGTTCCAGCCGAACTCTTCCTGAAGCGGCTTGAACAATGCCCCCAGCACATTGAACGGCAACGGGGACGCACCACACATCACGCCCAGAAAGGCGGCAGTGAGCACTTTCCAACCCTTGCCGAACTCACTCAATCGCCATGCTCCTGTTGCGGGCGTGCTATCAGAAATTCACCCGCGCACGAACCTGCCACGACATGGGGGGATTAAGATAGGTCGTGTTCGACAATGCCGACTGGGTGTAGGCTCTGTCGAAGCAGTTGGTGCACTGTAGCGACACTTGCCAGTGATCGGCAGGCGCGTTGAGGGCAAGTCCCGCATTGAACAGCCATGCCGGTCCGCTGAACGACCCGATCACCGGCGTCCCTGCATTCGGATTGAACGCAAATGTCCCGTTCGTGCCGGTAATCGCACCGGTGTAAACGGTCAGATTGGCAATCGACACTTCTTGCGACCCGCGATAGCTCGCCGCGACCGACGGCACGATCGCAAAGCCATTGCCGAACTCGGCGCGATAGCTCCCGCCCAGCGCCAGCGTCCAGTCGGGCGTGCGCACCGGCGATGCCAGCGTCCCCTGTGCCGTTACAATGCCGTTCGCGCAGGATGAAATCGGCGGCAACGTCGCGGGCGTATTCGGCCCCGTCGGGATTTTGCCCGCGGCCAGCGCCGCCCGGCAATCGGCCAGCTGCCCCGCCACCGATTTGAAACCATATTGGTCGAACGCCGCCTGATTGGCCTTCAGAATATATTTGTCATTCTGATAACCGATATTGGCAAACAGGTTGAGCCCGCGCACCGGCACGAACGTCAGTTCCGCCTCAACCCCGCGGTTGCGGTAATCGGCGAAGTTGCGTGTCGAAAATGCCAGCGCGCCGGTCGCGCTGACCCCTGCGGACAGGATTTGCAGGTCGGACACATCCGACTGATACACGCTGATGTTGGCCCGTACGCGGCGGTCGAGCAATTCGGCCTTGATCCCTGCTTCATAGCTCCAGATCGTTTCCGGTCCAAATGGCAGCACCCCTTGTGCCGTCGTTGCGCGCGCATTCCAGCCGCCCGACTTGAAGCCCTTGGTCGCCGATACGAACAGCAAGATGTCATCGCTCGGCTTGAAATTGGCGGCAAAGCGCGGCGTCCACACTTTCGCCTGCTGCCGCAACGGAATCGGCACCGCCACGGGAATTGTCGTGCCGTTGGCGGGCACGATGAAATTGCGGTCGAACAGGCAGGTCGCGGCCGCCGTCGCCAGCTGACAGGCGGGGCGCTGGTCAAAGAAGCTGATCTTCTTGATCTCGTCGGTGTAGCGGATGCCCGCTGTGAATTTGAACGGCCCGACATTCAGGTCGCCCTGTGCATAGCCTGCAATCGCTTCGGTCGAATTGTTCAGGATGCGGTCGCCCAGTGTCAAGCTGCCGGCAAAAACACCGGCAAAATCGGTCTTCACATCCTCGCGAATATAATAAACCCCCGCGACATAATCGATCAGTCTGTCGCCGATGCTGCCCGCCAGTTTGATTTCCTGACTGAACTGCTCGGCCTGGCCGTCGTTCAGGATAACAAAGCCACCGCGCACATTGCCGGTCACGGGCGGGTTGGGGACGTTCAGGCTCGGCCCGCTCCGCCCGTCAAAGAAATCGAGATTATATTGTTGCACCTGGCTCAGATAGCCGGTGATCAGGCTCAATGACGCCGTTTCGGCCAGGTCGATGTCGAGCTTCGACGT